>JAEZUG010000012.1 GCA_023421135.1 Candidatus Cloacimonadota bacterium
CACACGTACGGTCTAATCCCTAGTCCCTAATCCCTAATCACTAAGCGAAGCCGCAGTCTCCCAGCTCCACACGTACGGTCTAATCCCTAGTCCCTAATCCCTAATCACTAAGCGAAGCCGCAGTCTCTCAGCTATGCGCTGATCTGACTTGTCACTCGTCACTTGTCACGCGTCACTCTCTGTTCACTGATCACTTACTTGTTGACAGCATACAGCCTTGTGAGATAATGCTTCTCGGTGTAATCTTGGCAGTCTTGCCGGTATCCGGTGATTTGGCTCTAGCTTGGCTTGGCGCAAGCCGAAGACTGCACCGCAAGATCTTGATAAACAGAGTGTATAAGGATATAATCAATATGGAAAAAAGAGAGTTTGACCTCTTTGAACTGGTGAAAATCCTCCTGAAAAACCGGGGCTTCATCCTCGTCTTCGTGGGGATAGTGGCGCTTGCTGCAGTGATTTACAGTCTCGTGACCCCTCAGATCTGGAGCTCCCAGGCCAGCTTTTATGCTGTGGGCGAGAGCAGCAGTTCACTTCCCATCAATATTCCCGGGCTTTCCGGGCTCACTTCCAGTTTCTTTGGCGGAACCGGCGGGGTGGATTCTCAAAACTTCCTCACCGTGATGAACTCCCGCACTTTTGGTGAGGATGTGATTCGCAAGTTTGATCTGATCAAATACTTCAAGCTCACTCAGCCGGATAGTCTGGCACGCATGGACAAAGCTCTGGAAAAACTGCGGGAAAATATGGTGAGCCTGGGTTTGGACGATAACACCGGGCTGATCCGGGTGACCGTGGAATCCAAAAGCAAGAGCCTTTCCCGCGGAATTGCCCAGTACTATGTGGAAAAGCTGGAGCTCTACAATCGTGAACAGAAGCTGACCAAGGGTAAGATGAACCGGGAATTTCTGGAAACCCGTGTGACGGAAACCAAGGCGGAGCTGGATTCTCTGATCCTGGCAGTGCGGGATTTCCAAGCCCGCAACAGAGCTGTGGCTCTGGAAGCGCAAAGTGCAGCGCTGATAGAGGGTTACTCCCGCATCATCGCTGAAAAGATGAGCCTGGATATCGAGTATGAACTGGCCCGGCAAAACTATGCTTCCGGCTCTCCGCTGCTCTCTGAAATGGAGACCAGACGGGCTGAACTCTCCCGCCAGATCCGCGAGATGGAAAGCAGCAGCGACAATCTGAAGCCGCGCTATCTGATCGATATCGCATCTCTGCCAAACTTAAGCTCGCAATATGCCCAGCTCAAGCTCAATCTGGAGATCAAGAGCAAAGTCTTCGAATACCTCTATCCGCAGTTTGAAGCGGCGCGTCTGGATGAACTGAAGGACATGCCCACTCTGGAGATCCTTGATAGTCCCCGTGAAGCGGGAATTCGGGTGCGGCCTCGCCGGGCGATAATCTGTGTGGTCGCAACCCTGATCGCCTTTATCCTTGCTGCATTGCTTGTGCTGGTCAAGGCTGTGCTGGTAAATAACTGGGATCGCTTCACCGGGAAAGGGACTAAAGAGGTATAAATGCAAGCTTTTGACCGCCTGGTGGAGATCATTGAACGGCTGCGGGACCCGGTTTCCGGCTGTCCCTGGGATATCAAGCAGACGCCACAGTCGCTGGTGCCAAACCTGATCGAAGAAGCCTATGAAGTGGTGGAAGCCATTGAAGATAGTGACGATATTGCTCTCTCTGAAGAGCTGGGAGATCTGCTGCTGCATATCATCTTTCAGGTGCAGATTGCCCGGGAAGAAGGGCGCTTTGATCTGGCGACTGTGCTGGAGAAGATCAATAACAAGCTGGTGCGCAGGCATCCGCACGTCTTTGGTGATCTGGAGCTGGATACCGCCGATGCGGTGAAGATGAATTGGGAACGCATCAAGAAGAAAGAGAAAACGGAGCGCCTATCTGTGCTGGAAGGCATTCCCAGGGCGCTTCCTGCCCTGATCTATGCCCAAAGAACCCAGGAAAAGGCTGCTTCTGTGGGCTTTGACTGGCCGGATCATCTGCCTGTGATGCTGAAGCTGGATGAGGAGAAGCTGGAGCTGGAAGAAGCTTTGGAATCTGGAGACGGTGCCCGGATCCGGGAAGAATTGGGCGATATGCTCTTCACACTGGTGAATCTGGCGCGGAAGCTGCACATCGATGCCGAGGCAGCGCTCAAGGATTGTAACCGCAAGTTTATTAAACGTTTTAACTACATAGAAGACCATTATAGAGACCGGGACGAGGATATCAATGAAGCAAGCCTCGAAGAACTTGACCGAATCTGGGATAAAGCCAAAGAAGACTAATCGCTTCCAGAGCCTGAGGATCTATCTGGTCTTCAGTTCTGTGGTGATCTTTGCTATCTTTGCCATTCTGACTCAGGTGCTGATCCAAAACGCCAGGCGGGAGCAGGAGTTTCTGCCGCGGGTCTTTGCGCAGTATATAGCCTATACAGAAAGTTATATGCGCAGTTCAGAGCGTTATGCCGAGCTGCTCACGGAGGTTTTTGGACGCTATCTGCAGGTCTCTGCACATGATGACTTTGCCGGCGATATGTGGGACTATATCAGCCTGGAATTTACCCAGAAGATACCCCTGGCTGTGATTATCACCGATAAGGATAGCCTGCCCTATATCTGGAAAGGGGTGGGGGTTTCGTCCGATAGCAGCTATATCAGCCTCAGTCCTGAATCACGCCTGCTTCTAGAGTCCAGGATGGATCGGATGACCAGGATTCCTCTGGTGGATCAGGGAACTCTCACAGGCTATGCTTATTACAGCAAACCCACTTCCTTTGAAGAATTCATCCGCAAGATAGATCAGGCGGTGGTGGTGACAGACAGGGGCAAGAAACCGCTCTTCTGGCACAATCTGGAAGTGGAGGAGCAGGGAGACTTTGAGAAGCAATCCCCCGAGAACCGGGAACTGATTTTGGATGCGATGAAAGGCATGCGCGAGATGCCGCTCAGCAATGAAGCAGACAGCCTGGGCTATATCTATTTCACTGCTCCGCGGTCTTTGAACTACATCCGGGGCTTCATCTATCTGGAGCTGATAGTCGCCGTGCTGCTGGGCTTGCTGGGCAGCTACGGTCTCTTTCTGGTGCGGCGCACGGAGAAGGATACACTCTGGATAGGTCTGGCCAAAGAGACGGCGCACCAGTTTGGCACGCCTATCACGTCTTTGATGGGCTGGATAGACTATCTGAAGGATAAGGACAGCTATAACAAAGAGGATATTCATAAAGTTATAGATTATATGCGTGCGGATCTGGAACGCCTGGCAGGAGTGGCTTCCCGCTTTGGCAAGGTTGGGAGCCGCAATGCTCTCAAACCCTGCGATCTGCATGGTCTCCTGCAGGAGATAGTGGATTACTTTAGCCACAGAATGCCGCATCTGGGCTCCAGGATCGAGATTCACCTCATCAGTAAGATCGACGGCCTGTTCATCAATATGGATCCGGAGCTCATCAAGTGGACTTTGGAAAACCTCATCAAGAACTGCGTCGATGCCATGACCGGCAAGGGCGGCAGCATTATTATCACAGCCTCCCGCAAGGATCCCTGGGTTTATATCCATATCCGGGACGAAGGCAAGGGAATTCCCCGCTCTCAATGGAAGAAGATCTTTGAGCCGGGAGTCACCAGTAAGACCCGCGGCTGGGGCTTGGGACTGAGCCTTGCCAAGAGAATCGTGGAAGAGTATCACCACGGTCACATCAGGGTGCTGGAAAGCAGCTCCGGAGAGGGCAGCACCTTTGAGATCAAATTACCCACTCTCCTGAAGAAGGATGTCTTATGAAATATGTATTATCCCGTGAACAAATGCAAGCCGTGGACAAGAAGACGATCGAAGAATTTGGCCTGCCTTCCCGTCTTCTGATGGAAAATGCCGGCAAAGCCTGTGCCGATTGGTTTGAGAACAGATATGAAGATATCATGGACAAGCAAATCGTCTTCTTCTGCGGAACCGGTAACAACGGCGGAGACGGCCTGGTGATGGCACGCTATCTGCGAGAGACCCTGGCCGATATCATAATTGTATTGGTGGGCGATGACAAACGCTCGGAAGACAACCGGATCAACCTGGAACTCTGTGAGAAGCTGGAAATGGATGTCCTAACTGTGGAGACTCCGGATGATTTTGAGGATATCCGGAATCATATCTCCGGCGCAACATACTACGTGGACGCCATCTTTGGAACGGGCTTCCGGGGAGAACTGGACGAGCTGCACTCCAAGATAGTGAAGTTTATAAATTATACGGATGCCACCGTGATCTCCATAGATATACCCAGTGGCTTGGATGCCAATCATGGCATCTCCCAGATTGCCGTGCAGGCTTCTCATACACTTGTGATTCAGTGTCCTGTCTATGGTAACCTGATAGGTTTTTCCGCCTCTTATTGCGGAACTTTGCACTATCTTCCCATTGGCATTCCGGATCTCCTTATCGATGAGGCTGATCCCATTATCTGGCTGGAACAGGAAAACCTGGCTTTACCCATCCGCTTCCCCCAATCCAACAAGGGCGACTATGGAAGGGTGGCGATCATTGCTGGCTCTCCCGGTCTTTCCGGAGCTGCCACGCTGGCCTCCAAGGCTGCCATCCGGGCAGGAGCAGGCTATGTGATGCTCTATTCCCACCCTGAGCTCAAAGGGCTCTATGAGACTGTCTGTCCCGAGCTGCTGAGCCGTGCCTTTGATCCAGAGAACGACACGCTGGCACTCTCCGAGCTGGATCGCTTCCTGAAGGATGCGGATTCTGTGCTGGTGGGTCCCGGCCTGGGGCTTTCCCCTCGCACCAGCCTGATCGTGGAGCATGTGCTAAAAAACACCGAACTGCCTATTATCTTTGATGGTGATGCCCTCACCACTCTGGCTGCCAAACCTGCTCTGAAGAACCTCTTTGCCGAGCGTGATGTGCTGCTCACTCCCCACTGGGGAGAATTCACCCGCCTGGCCAATGTGGGCCTGGACAAGCTTTATCTGGATCCCATCGGTATCCTGCGTCAATACTGCAAAAAGAACCACGTGTCCGTGATCCTCAAATCCCACTATTGTCTGATTGCCGATGATGCAGAAATCTTCCTCGTCAAAGAAGGTAATGATTCCCTCTCCAAAGCCGGTAGTGGAGACGTTTTAGCCGGCATTATAGCCTCCTTTATTGCCCAGAGAATGGAGCCTATGGAAGCTGCTATTAATGCCTCCATCCTCCTGGGAAAAACCGCCGTGGATCTCTGTGCAGTGCGGGATAAACGCACTGTGCTGCCCTCGGACATCATCGATAACCTGATGGTATCTGCCCCCAAAGCCGGGAAATAGGAGAACACCATGCCATATTTAACCGATCTTGATACCCCCATCTTCTGGGCTGAAGGCCATCCCGGTTCCCTGAACCGCGAAGGCTGGAACCTGGAGATCATCGGAGCCTGCGACAGGCCTCAAAGCTTCACCTGGGCTCAGCTTATGCTGCTGCCCAAAGCCACTGCCGATGCGCGCCTCACCAGCGTGACCCGTTGGTCCGTGCGCGGAGAGTGGGGAGGTGTTGCTCTCAAAACGCTGCTCCGGGAAGTCGGCGTGCACGATAGCGTGCGCTGGATCCGCTTCTGGTCTCACGGCCTGATCTACGACACCTCCATCCCCCGGGAGATTGCAGAGCTGGAGCGCTCCCTGATGGCCTGGGAATTCAACGGCCATCTCCTGGATGAGGACTATGGCGGCCCCATCCGCGCCTTCATCCCCTATCTGTGGGGCTACAAATCCGCCAAAAGCGTTGTGAAAATAGAGCTTATGACTCACTACATTCCCGGTTACTGGGAGAAGCGGGGTTACACAGACAGCGCCGAGATCGAAGCCGGTCCCTGCCGTGATATGAATGACGGCGGCGCTATCAAACGCATCCCCGGCGGTGAAGTGATAGAATTTAAATGATGGAGAATAGATGCAGATAAACGGCACACAGTACCGCAGTCTCTGGTTTGAAGACGACTGCCTCTGTATGATCGATCAGAATAAGCTGCCTTTCGAATTTTCGATCGTGCGGCTGGAAAGCTATCAGCAGGTAGCGGAAGCCATCCGCCAGATGACCGTGCGCGGTGCCCCTGCCATCGGTGCAGCGGGAGCCTATGGCCTGGCGCTGGCAGCCCGGGAAGCACCTGAGGCAAGCTTCCGCAGCTTCATTCGTGAAGCCAGGGATCTCCTGGCCTCCACCCGTCCCACTGCCATCGATCTCTACAATGCCCTGGAGACGGTTTATGACGAAGTGCTGAAGTTCATCCCAAATTACGAGCACGCCCGCCAGGTTGCCCTGCTCTCTGCCGAAGAATTCGCCCGGGACAGCGCTGCTGAATGCCTGGCTTTGGGCGAACACGGAGCCAGCCTGATCGAAGACGGCGACCGCATCCTCACCCACTGCAATGCCGGAGCTCTGGCCACAGTGGATTGGGGCACAGCACTTTCCTCCATACGGATTGCCCATCGTCAGGGCAAGAAGATCTTTGTCTATGTGGATGAGACCCGTCCCCGCTTCCAGGGTGCCCGGCTCACAGCCTTTGAGCTGGAGCAGGAAGGCATCCCTCACGCCATCATCACCGATGCAGCCGCTGGCTATTTCTTCTGGAAAAAGGAGATCGACCTGGTGATCGTGGGGGCAGATAGAATCTGCCTCAATGGCGATATCGCCAATAAGATCGGCACCTTTGAGAAAGCTGTGCTCGCCAAAGAACACAAAGTCCCCTTCTGGGTGGCAGCTCCGCTCTCCACTTTCGATCTGAATTGCCCCTGCGGCGAGAAGATCCCCATCGAATACCGTGACGAGGCTGAAATCAAACAGTATGGCGGCCTCGCTCTCTGCAATCCCGGCAGCGCTGCTCTCAACCCCGGCTTTGACATCACTCCGGCGCAGTACATCACCGGGATCATCACTCCCAAGGGCGTATTTCTGCCCAAAGAAGCCTCTCAGAAGGTGCAAATATGAAAGCAGACCTCATCATCAAAGGCGGCACTATCCTCACGTTAAACGGCCGTATGGAAGTCTTGGAAGATCACTGCCTGGTGATCTGCTCCGGTAAGATCTCCCGCATCCTGCCTCTGGCAGAGCTGCAGATGGAAGCCACCGAGATCATAGATGCCGCCGGCTGCCTGGTTATGCCGGGCCTGATCAACACCCATTCCCATCTGCCCATGACCTATTTCAGGGGGCTGGCGGACGATCTGCCGCTGGATACCTGGCTCAATAACTATATCTGGCCGCTGGAAGCCAAGCTGATAGATCACGATTTTGTCTTTGATGCCAGCCTGCATGGTGCTGCCGAGATGATCCACAGCGGTATCACGCTCACCAACGATATGTATTTTCAGATGTCCGCCATTGCCGATGCCTGCAGCCTGGCAGGGCTCCGGGTGATTGTGGCGGAAGCCATGATAGATAGCAAACCGGGCGGAGAGATTGCCAGCCAGAGCATTGGACGCAAGGTGCTGGAATTGAGAGAGAGCTACCGCGATAATCCGCTGGTGGATTTCAGCCTGGCGCCGCACGCCATCTACACCTGCAGCGAAGCCACTCTGCGCCGCAGCGCCGAGATTGCCCTCCAGCACGATCTGCTCTTGCATATGCATCTCTCGGAAACAAAGTTTGAACGCGATTCCTGCTTGCAGACCCATCTCAAGAGCCCTGTGCAGTACCTCCGGGATCTGGGAGTGCTGGAAGCCCGTTGCGTCTTTGCGCACGGAGTCTGGGTGGACGAAGTGGAGATGGGCATCCTGGCCTCGGCAAAGGCCTCCATCGCGCTGTGTACAGACAGCAACCTCAAGCTCGCCTCCGGGATAGCGCCCATCAAGGCTTATCTGGAGAAGGGAGTGCGCCTCAGCCTTGCTACAGACGGGGTGGCGTCCAACAACAATCTGGATCTTCTGGCAGAGATGGATTTCACTGCCAAGCTGCATAAAGTTATCAACCAAGATCCTGCCTTCCTGCCTGCCGAAAGCCTGGTGCGCATGTGCACCATCGAGGCTGCCCGCGCCCTCGGTAAAGGCGACGAGCTGGGCTCTCTGGAAGAAGGCAAAGCTGCCGATCTGCTGGTCTTGAACCTGCAGGAACTGGAAGCTCAACCCCTCTACAATCCCTATTCCCACCTGGTTTATGCGCTCAATTCCCACAGCATCCGGGACGTCGTGATCGCAGGCAAACCCGTGATGCGGGCTCATAAACTGGTGAATCTGGACGAAACGGAGCTCATCACCCGGGCGCAAAGCTACAAGACGAGGATTCTGGCAGAACAATGAAGTCTTTTAAGAATAAAAAAGCTCTGCACGACTACTTTGTGGTGCAGAAGCTGGAAGCGGGAGTCGTGCTCAAAGGCACAGAGATCAAATCCATCCGCGACGGCAAGCTCAATTTTAAGGATAGCTTTGCCCGCATCGACAACGGGGAATGCTGGCTCTTCAATTTCCACATCAGTCCCTGGGAAAATGCTTCTTTCTTTAACCACCAGGCGGAACGCAAGCGCAAGCTCCTGCTGCATGCCTCCGAGATAAAACGGCTTAAAAGCAAGGTGGAAGAACAGGGCATGACCCTGGTGCCCCTGGAGCTGTATATCAACGATAAAGGCCTCTGCAAAGTGGTTCTGGCGCTGGTGAAAGGCAAGAAACTACACGACAAACGGGATAGCATTCAGGCCCGCGACCTGGAGCGTGAACGGGACAGGGAAGGGAAGACCTAGGAGCAACCGGCTCTGCTATAGTAGAAGCGACATCTTGTCGCTTAACAGAGATTAGGGATTAGGGACTAGGGACTAGGGATTAGAGCTGCGCTGCTGCGCTTTGGTAGAGGCGGTCGCCGTACCGCCTTTTATTGTGGTGAAGTGGTGAAGTGGTGAAGTGTGCTGCGCTGCTACCGCCCGCGAGTAAGCTACCGAATAGAACGCAGATGACGCAGATGATTATGATTAACACAGAATACAATTCTTCTAATCCTCTAATCCTGAAATCCTCGTGAAAAGAATAGAACGCTGATGACGCAGATGATTATGATAGAACTCAAGATGACTGGATCAACTGGATCAATAGGATTTTCTCCCACGAATGGACACAAATGAAAGATCACAAATGAGCTCAAATCTGTTCAATCTGTTTAATCCGGTGCGCCACGAAGCGTTGTTTGGGAAGCTGGTGAGAATCCAGCACATTTAATTGTCCGTTCGAA
>JAEZUG010000013.1 GCA_023421135.1 Candidatus Cloacimonadota bacterium
CACACGTACGGTCTAATCCCTAGTCCCTAATCCCTAATCACTAAGCGAAGCCGCAGTCTCCCAGCTCCACACGTACGGTCTAATCCCTAGTCCCTAATCCCTAATCACTAAGCGAAGCCGCAGTCTCCCAGCTACACACTTACCTGACTTGTCACTTGTCACTTGTCACTCTCTGTTCACTGTTCACTAAAAGAGTACCCGTAAAATACGCAACTCATACCCATGTGACACGCATGAAGAAACATGGGTGTCACATGGGTGTCTCATGGGTGTCTCATGCGTGTCGTCTCAGTAAGGGGACAGACTAGGTTTGTAGAGGCGGTCGCCGAACCGCCTTTTTTAGTGGTGAAGTGATGAAGTGGTGAAGTGGTGGAGATGTGCGCTTGGCTGGGAGACTATCGGGTGGTATCTGTAGTAGCAGACCTGTGGCTTTAGTCTCCCAGCTACACACTTACCGGACTTGTCACTTGTCACTCGTCACTTGTCACTCTCTGTTCACTGTTCACTGATCACTGTTCACTCGGCGCAGCCGCAGTCTCCCAGCTTCTCACTTACCTGACTTGTCACTTGTCACTCTCTGTTCACTGTTCACTGTTCACTAACTGAGTATATTTGCCAAATCGGAGATTTCGGGGTCCCCAAAGCTTAACGAAGTGAGGCTTTGGGGTGAATTGGCAGACCAACAAGCGTCAGAAGCGCTTCATATTATTACATCGTAAAGGTGAAACATTGTGGGCTATCACAGAAAGCTCTATCGGTATATCAGCAATTGAGCTTGACAGTTTTGAGGCTCTTCAATAGCCTGCATAATTACTAAAATTGCGATGTGCGAGGCAGAATGCGCAAAATTCTCTACGTAGATACGCCCTTTCAAGGAATTATAGGCGGAGACAAGAACCGCAGTCAATACTTGTGGGAACTGCTCAGCTCCCAATACGATGCAGATCTTCTTCTGGTGAAAACCGGGGACTATCTCACTCGTCCAATGCCTCTCCACAGTGGCTTTCGCAAGTCTTTCAGCCTCACCACCAAGCCGGCAGCTCTGCATCAGGCTCGCGCCATTCACCATTTTCACCGCACTCAAATCCAAAAGTTTGAAAAAGTTCTGCTTTCGGAGCAGTATGAGATCGTCGTGTTCCGTTTCCTGAGCTGCTTCAAGCTGGCGGAGATTGCCGGCGAATTGCTCCCTCAGGCGGAGATTGCCATCGATGTCGATATGCTGTTCTCTCGAATTTCCGAGCTGGCCTGGAGCCAGGATCCGGGAATCCACAACCGCTATCATCTGCTCGAGATGCTGAAGCTCAAAGCCTTTGAAAAGAAAGCTTTTGAGTACGACTACAAATTCTTTTTCACCAATCCCACCGAGCGGCGGATGGCAATTGGGGAGCGTGGTTTGGCGGCTGAAAATGCCCTGCTTTGTCCGAATGTGATGCCCTGCCTCAGCCCTTCCGCAGAGACTATCCCGCCAGAAAATCGCATCCTCTTCTTTGGCAGCCTCGGTTCTGTGGCCAACCGTGATGCTTTTGATTACCTCAAACGTGAGATTTATCCTTTGGTTGAGGCGGATTTGGAATCTGCCGGAGCCTGGCTCTCTATTGCCGGAAAAGCGGGGGGAGACCTCTCCACCGAGGGCTGTCCACGTCTGGAGCTGCTGGGCGAAGTGGAGGATATGGCCTCCGTTATCGCTGCCTCGCGTTTCGTAGTCCTTCCTCTCAGGATAGCTTCGGGCACCCGCACCAGGATTCTGGAGGCTGCTGCTGCCTGCAAGGCGGTGATCACCACCAGTCTGGGTCTGGAGGGTCTGGAGCTGGAATCCTCTGTGCTGCTTGCCAATGAGCCCGGCACCTTTGCGGATTATATCAAGAGCCTCTTGCACGATGAAGCCAGAGCCCAGGAACTGGGCAAAGCTCTGTATCAGGAAGCTTGCCGGCATTACAGTCCCCAAACGGTGGGTGAAGATTTTCTGAGAGCCCTGGAACCTGATGCCGGCAGCTCTGCAGCCGAAGTGGCTGAGCCCGGTAAACCGGCTGAAAGCCAGAGCGGAAAACTCCGTCTGGCTCTGATCACCAACCGCTTTTTCCCCGAAGTGGGCGGAGCCGAGACCAATATCTACTATCAAGCCCGCAAATTGGCAGAAAAGCACCGGGTAACGGTGTTTTGTCCCCAGCGCCAGGCAGATCAGAGTTCCGGCCAGATGGATAACTTCGAGGTGAAGCGGCTTCATGATCTCTTTAATTTTCCAGCGCACTATCCCAATCTGGAGTCCAAAACCCTCTGTCCCACTCTGTTGTGGGAGCTTTTGAGGGGTGAGTTTGATCTGATCCAGTGCTATCCCGCCCTGAATTACAACAACATGCTGGCCTTTATCGCTGCCAAGCTGCGCCGCATACCCATTATATTCTGCTTCTTTGATTTTGTGGATTATGCCGCTTTGATCAAGAGCGAGGGGAAGGTGCGGCAGAACTATTTGAACGGTTTGCAATTACCCTGGTATCAGAGCTTTATCCTCAAACGGCTGGATTTTGCTTTTGCCATTGCTCAAAAAGAAATAGATTTCATCAAGAGATTCAATCCCCGGGTGGCATATTCCCCGGTGCCGGTCCTGACCGAGGAATATGGGCAGGCTCTCTCTGATCCCAGAGCGGCTTTGGGACTGGAGAAAGAAGACTTTGTGTTCCTCTGTCTGGGCAGAGTATCGCAGATCAAGGGGCAGGATATCGCCCTGAGAGCCTTTGCTCAGGTGGCGCATAAGCTGCCCGGAGCCAAGCTCGTCTTTGTGGGTAGGACGGATTATGAGCCCAATTTCTATGCCGGATTGCTGGCCCTGGTGGCAGATCATAAGCTGCAGGACAGAGTGGTTTTCACCGGGATGCTGGAGCGCAAAGAAGTGCTGGCCTGGCTGCAATATGCCGATCTGCACGTGATTCCGGTGCGGTTTATGAATTCCGGCGCTGTGGTGGTGGAAAGCTGGATCAGTGGAACTGCTGTGCTGCAAAGCGACGCGGTGGATCCCAATCTGGTCGAAGATGGCGCCAATGGCTATCTCTTCCGCAGCGAAGACTATCTGGATTGTGCCACCAAGATGAAGCTGGCTTTTCAAAACCGGGAAGAGCTGCATTTCCTGGCTGCCAGAGGCAAGGGACTGGTGCGCAAGAAATATAACTACGATTATCTCTGCTGTCTCTACGAAAAAGCTTATGCCCTGCTCCTGGGAGAGAGAAGCAAGTGAGCTCCTCCCGCAGTATCCTCTTTTACAGCACCAACCGGGGTTTCATCGGCGGTGTGGAGCGCATGCTGGTTGCACTTGCTAAGACCTTGAAATCTGAGGGCTGGAAGGTCTATGGGCTGTTTGAACACAGCACCGGAGCAGATCCGGCTTTTGATGCTCCCTTTGAGGAGATCAAAGTGGCAGACTCCGAGGGGATAGGCAGGCATTTAGAGGCTTTCCGCAGCCTGGGGATCGAGCTGGTGCTGCTGCACAAATGCAGCCGGGCCGATTGGCTGCTCAGCTTGCAGGCTGCCTTTCCTGTTGCCAGCCTGATCCACGATCATGATTATTACTGTCTGCGCCGGCACAAGTATTTCCCTTTCAAGCGGATAAATTGTCCCTTGCCTTTTGCACTACCCTGGTGTGCGGCTTGCAGCCTGCTGTTGGAGAAGCGGGAAGGCTGGTATTGGTTTGTCAATCCCAGGCAGCGTTTGAAGCTCCTGAGAGCGGTGCGGCAGTGTGAACTGAGCTTCGTGCTCTCGGATTTCATGGCCTCCAATCTGATTAAAAACGGCTGGGATAAAGAGCGGATAAAGCTTTTAGTGCCAGGTGTGGATAGCCTCACGTCCCCACCTCCCCCCGATACCACGTCTCCTGCTCCGGAACCCAGCCTAAAGTTGCTCTATGTGGGACAATTGATCCGCGGCAAGGGGGTGGATCTGCTGCTAGGAGCCTTGGCGCTGCTGGACTTTGACTGGACTGCCAGAATTGTGGGACGGGGTGGAGATGAAGACTATTTGCAGGCTTTGGCCACTGAACTGGGTATTGCCGGAAAGCTGGACTTTTGTGGCTGGCAAGCTGAATTGAATCATTTATATGCCGAGGCAGATCTGGTGGTGGTGCCTTCCCGCTGGCAGGAGCCCTATGGTTTGGTGGGCTTGGAAGCTTTTGCGCATCGGAAGGCTGTGGTGGCCTTTGACGTGGGTGGGATCAGCCAGTGGCTGAAGCATGGTAAGACCGGGCTTTTGGCCAGAGCGGGAGATCACCGGAGTTTGGCCAGAGCCATCACCAAGCTGCAGCGGGATCCGGCACTGCGGGAGCGTTTGGCTCATCAGGCCTGGGACTATCTGTGCTCTCAGCATAGCCGGGAGCAGCATCTGAGCTCCCTGGTTCAGCCTCTTGAGTCTCTTTTATCTACTCAAACCGGAGCGCTGGCGGAGCTTCCCAGCCTGGATATCTTTGGCGTCAGGATGTTGAATATCACGATGCAGGACGCCTTGGGCATCCTGGAGAGGAGCCTGCAGAGCCGGGAGAAGACGGCAGCCTGGTTTGTCAATGCCGATTGCCTGAACAAAGCCTGGAAAGACGCAGCATATCGCCAGCTATTGCGGGAGAACCGGATTGTGTTTCCCGATGGAAGCGGGATCATGCTGGCGGCCAGGCTCTTGGGCAAGTCTCTGCGGGAGAATCTGAATGGCACCGATATGTTGCCGCATCTGTGTGAACTGGCTCTCAGGGCTTCTTACAAAATCTATCTTTTGGGCGCTGCAGAGGGAGTGGCGGAGAAGATGCGGGAGAATCTCTTGCGACGGTTTCCGGGCTTGGAGATTTGCGGGCTGCACAATGGCTATTTTGATTGGGATACTGAGGTGGATGCACTGATCGCAGAGATCAATCAGAGCGCTGCCGATATACTGCTGGTGGCCTTTGGCGCTCCCCTGCAGGAACGTTTTATAGACAGGTTTGGCCCTCGGATTGAGGCTGTGGTTCAGATGGGGGTGGGCGGTCTGTTCGATTTCTATTCGGGTAGAATCCCCCGGGCTCCGCACTGGATGAGGCGCTGGGGGATAGAGTGGATCTTTCGGTTGATCCAGGAGCCGGGCCGCATGTGGCGTCGCTACATCCTGGGCAATCCGCTCTTTTTGTTTCGGGTTTTGAGGTGGAAAATTTCTAAAACCAGCGTATTTTATCAGAGCCAGGAGCGATAGAAGAGAATATGCAGAAAGTAAAAGACCAAAGAATGCTGGAAATTGAGCGCCTGATGTCGCTCTCCAAGAAGCGCAGCCGTTTGCACATGCGCCTCAAGATCTCTTTGTGGGAGTGGACTGTTGCCTTTGCCAAGTTCCTGAAAATCTCGCTGGATCTGCTGGGTTCTCTGATTCTCCTGATCTTGTTTTCGCCGCTATTTGTGACGACGGCTTTGGCGATTTACCTCACCGATCCCGGGGATATCTTCTATGTGGCTCACCGGATTGGTTTGAACGGGAAGCCCTTTGGTTTCATCAAATTCCGCTCCATGTATATGAATGCGGATAGGATGAAAGATCAGCTTTTGGGGAAGAATGAATCTGCCGACGGAGTGATTTTCAAGATGAAGAATGATCCGCGGGTAACCAAAGTGGGCAGGATTATCCGCAGATTCAGTATTGACGAACTTCCACAATTGATAAATGTGTTAAAGGGTGATATGAGCCTGGTGGGGCCGCGTCCTCCCCTTCCCCGGGAGGTAGCGGAATACACCTTGGAAGACCGCAAGAGATTGCATGTAAAGCCTGGAATCACTTGCCTTTGGCAGATCAAAGGACGCAGTGATATACCGTTCACCCAGCAGGTTCAGCTTGATCTGGAATACATTGGGAGCCGCAGTCTTTTGAGTGATTTTGTGATTCTCCTGAAGACCATTCCGGCCGTGATCAGTGGCCGGGGTGCATACTAAGCCTTGACAAGGATGCAGAGCTGGTGGAAATTGGTCATCCTGAGTAATTTATGCTTGCGAAACACGCAGTTTCGCATTAGATAGAAGGAGACAGAATGAAGGTAGTATTCAAACAAGATGGTGGGATAGGCGTTATAGAACTGCATGGCAGGCTGGATGCCTACAATGCTCCGGAACTGAAAGCTGTTTACGATCAGGCTGCCGAAAAGGTGTCCAATTTCGTGTTGGATATGGGAGAATGTGACTTTATAGACAGCACAGGTCTGGGAACAATCGTGGCTTGCCTCAAATCGGCTTCACAGGGTGGCGGTGATATCCGCATTGCCCGCTTGCAAGATAAACCCCGCATGGTTTTTGATATCACCAGAGCACATAAGATCTTTGATATCTTCGACGATCTGGATGCTGCCATGCAGAGCTTTGGAGATTAGGATTAAGCCAGAAAAACGGATGACTGAACAGGAGCCCTGATGCGCGGATTGATCTATGCCGGCAGTGGGGGGCTTGGGTGGCTAAAGCGGTTTTTTCTGGATACCGATCCCTACCTCCTGAAGATTGTCAATAAACCGCTGCTGGAGTATTTTCTCGACCTGGCTTCCATCCTGAAAGTCTCGGAACTCCGGCTGGTTTCAGACCATTCCACCCGGGGTATGGAAGAGAGCTTTGGGGATGGTTCCCGGTGGGGGATCAAACTGAGCTATGCCTTGGCAAAACCGGGGGATAGCCTCAAAAACGTGTATCTGAAGAACCTGTCTTTTTGCAAAAATCAGGATTTACTGCTCTTCAATGGCTTCTTCTTTGTGAATTACGACAGAAGAGAGCTGGATGCTATTGTAAAAGGCAAACACAGCTTCTATCTTGGTGAAGAACAAAAGAGAATCATCTGCCTGAAAGCGGATTGTGCGCTGGGCGATTCCAGCTCGGTCGGAATCGAGAAAATGCCCGGTCTCAGCATCTCTGAGATCAAGACCGTGATGGATTATTACCGGCTCAATATGAGTATTCTGAAGCATTGGAACAAGTTTTACGTTCTGCCAGGATACTCGAACCAGAAGGATACCTTTCTGGGCTTGAATCTGATCTATCCCAACAGCTCGGAGCTGGTGCCGCCGATCATGATCGGAGATAACTGCAGCTTCAATAAGTTCACGATCATTGGCCCCAACAGTATCATTGGTGATAACGTCATAGTGGACGATAACACGGTCGTTAAAGACAGTATTATCCTGGATAACACCTTCATTGGGGCGGAGCTGGATATCGATAGCAAGATAGTCTGCAAGAATCATCTGATCGATGGTAAGACCGGAGATATGATCGTGGTGCACGATCGGATTCTGGTCTCGCAGGTGGAGCAGGGTCTGGTGGTGTCCTATTTCAACTACATGATTCAGAAAGTGCTGTCCGTGATCTTCCTTCTGGCTCAGCTTCCTTTCTGGCTGCTGTTTTTCATTGGCTATAGTATTGTCATCAGGAAGCAGCGCAGTTCCTGGCTGATCAACAAGGGCTTCAAGACCATTGACTATCTGGGGCCGGCTCGTTTGAGTCAGAGCCTCTGGGGCAGGTTTTTGCTGCGTCTGAGCCTGGATAAATTTTGCCTCTTGTGGCATGTCTTACGAGGAAAGCTTATCCTTGTGGGGAATAGCTTGATGCCCAATAGTGCGGCTCATCGGAAACTGGTGTTGGATCTGCCGGTCTATACGCCCGGAGTCTTCTCTCTGGCGGAGACGGTTGAGATCACCAGCTCGGATGAATTGGTTTTCTATGAGCTGGAATATGTTCACAATGTATCCACCCGGTTCAACCTCAAGATCGTGGTGCGTTGTCTGATTCGCCGGCTCATCAAGGGATATCGGGGATAAAGGAAAAAAGGGGCAGAATAGAAGATGAAGCGCTACAGTGCCTTGGGAACTGCCGATTTTGAGCAGAAGGTAGAGGCCATCCTGGCAGCTATCGTTCATGAATTCAGTGCTACCGTCGATCAGCGTAGCGTGAAAGCTCTGGTTTTGGGTGGCGGATATGGCAGGGGCGAAGGCGGTGTTTTGCAGGCCGGTGGCAAGGAAGAGCTCTATAACGATCTGGATCTCTTTGTTTTCACCCGCAAGCTGGATACTGTGGCAAAATACACTCTGCAAAAGCAGCTTAGGATGCTCCATGCCAAGCTGAGCGAACGCTATCATCTGGAGATAGATTTTTCCACTCCCAAGGATGTCTCAAAGCTCTCCCGGGAACCTTTCAGCCTGATGATGTATGATCTATCACAAGGCTACAGAGTGCTTTGGGGCAAGCTGGATCTGAAGCTTTACCTGCCTGCCTGGAAGGCTGCTCAGATGCCGGCGGAAGAAGCTGTGAAGCTGCTGCTGAACCGTGCGATGGGGCTGTTTTTCTCCCGCGAGAAGCTCGAGAGCAGCACTCCTGAACTGGATTTTATCAACCGCAATATGCACAAGGCCTGGCAAGCTCTGGGAGAGGGTATCCTGATCACAGAGAAGGCCTATCACTCCTCTTCTGCCAAAAAGATCAGCCGCTTGAAGATGCTGAAGCTGGAAGGATACACTGCCTTTCCGGCCTTCATGGATAGATTTGAGGAGGCTATGCAGTTCAAACTCCAACCGGAGCCTCAGCGCTATTCTGAGCGGGAACTGCGGCAAAGGCTTCAGGAGATCATCCCCGTTTTTGAAGAAGTTTACTATCACGTTTGGTCTGTCCTGAGCGGCCTGATTGTCTCCTCTGAGAGCTCTTATCAGGAGGCTGTGAGATACTTCCTTGGAGATAAGACCGGGCTGGGTTCTCTGGCCAAAAACCTGCTGCTGAATTTGCGGGACCGTAGCTGGCAGCCTGGCACACTAAGCTTGGCATATCCGCGTCAGCGGCTCTATCTGGCCCTGCCCTGGCTGCTGTTTGGCCACTCCGGACCCACGCCTGAGCTCTGTGAGATTCTGGGGGTTCCTCCCGGTCAGACCCGAAAGACCCTACAGGAGCGTTTTGTGCTGTTGTGGCAGAGGTATAACTGATTTATGAAGAAGATCGCTCTCTACGTGTTCATCGATGCTCTGGGCTGGGAAATCTATCAGAAATATGGCTTTATGGAGAGTCTTGCTCCCACGAGCCGGCGCTTGAAGACCACCTTTGGTTTCTCCTCGGCGGCCGATCCCTCTATTCTGACAGGTCGATATCCGGATGAACACGGGCACTGGTCCAGCTTCCTGTATGATCCGGAGAATTCACCGTTTAAGTGGATGAGCCTGCTATCCAAGCTTCCTCCCGTGATCTTCGACCGCTGGCGGGTGCGGCATAACCTCAGTAAAGTGATTAAAAGGCTGAATTCCTACACGGGTTATTTTGAGCTCTATCAGGTGCCTTTTAAGTATCTGCCCTACTTTGATTATCTGGAAAAGCACGATTACTTTGTGCCCGGAGGCATCCTGCAGACGGATACCATCTTCGATTGGTGCGTTGAGAAGGGAATTCCCTACTACTGCTCCAATTGGCGGCAGTCTGAGGATAGAATCCTGCTGGAGAACAAACGCGTGATCAGTGCAGCGGAGATCAAGCTGGCCTATGTCTATCTGCCCAAGCTGGATGGGATTATGCACAATCATGGTCCCTTCTCCGAGGCCACCCGAGCCAAGCTTCACGAGCTGGAAGAGCAGATCACCGGGCTTTACAACTTTGCCACCAAGCTTTATGACGAAGTGGCTCTCTATGTGATCTCGGATCACGGCATGGCACCGGTGACTGGCTCGGTCGATCTGATCAAAATAGTAGAGAACCTGGGGCTGGTCTATGGCAAGGATTACATAGCGTTCTACGATTCCACCATGGCACGGTTCTGGTGGCTCAAGCCCGCCGCCCGGGAGATAGTGCTGAATCGTCTGGCAGAAGAGAAGAGCGGAATGATCGTCGAACAGAAAGATCTGGGAGAGCTTAGAGTGAGATTTGAGCACAACCGCTTTGGGGATGACTATTTCCTGATGCAGGAAGGCACCCTGATTAATCCCAGCTACATGGGATTGAAGGTGATTCCCGGTATGCACGGTTTCCATCCCGATGCACCACATTCCTATAGCGTGATGCTTTCCAACCGTGAGATTCCAGAAGATATCCAATCCATCACAGACATTAGAAAAACAATGGAGTATGAGCTTGAGCAACGAATATGAGGTAAATACAGGCCCGGAACCCATCGGGTTGGGACAGTATTTTGACCGCAGAATCATCTGGCAGGTTTACAAGAAGAAACTGCTCTACATCGCTGTGATCAGTATTGTGGTTATGATCATTGCAGGGATCTGGCTCAAGGTCAATGCCAGCCCCTCCTGGAAGGCGCATTGCTACATGGTCAAAGCCCCAAAAAACATCTCCACACCGGTGGAAATGCCCTACCTGTATCAGAGCTTTGATGTAAACACGGTGCTGGAAACAGTGAAGATCCGCGAAGTCCTGGCTGAGGTGGTCAATCGCCTTGAGCTGAAAATCACTCCGGAACAGCTTTTCTCCCACGTGGAAGTCCAGCGGGGAAACAGATCTGCCGTCTTCCGCTTCTCTGCCACCTGGCCGGATAAGAAGATGGCTGCCGATATTGCCAATGCCACTGCCGAAGCTTTTATCGCCAATAGCAACAAGATGATGAATTCTGCCACTCAGAAGGTACACGATTACTATGTGGGAGAGCGAACTTCACGCCTGGACCTGATTGCCGATCTCGAGGATCAGTTTGCTCAAAACCGTCAGGATTACGGCATCATCTCCATCCCTCATGAGACCCAGGTCAAGTTCGACCAGCTGGAAGAAATCGAGATCCGCATGATTGCCAATCGTCTCCGCGAAACCGAGATGGCAACCAAGATCGCTGAGATGGACGAAAAGCTGTCGGACGTACCCCGCGAAACCATGCACAATTGGACTTTTACCCGCACAGACGAAACCCGGCTTCTGGAGCTGGAGCGGGAGCTGGAGCTGCTCCGCACCCGCTACACCGAGGAGAATCCCAAGGTAATCAAGGTTAAAGAAGACATCGAAGACCTGAGGGAACAGATAGCCAATCAGACCCGTAACCTTCCCGAAGCCACCACTTGGGGACCCAGTGGCCTGCTCGATGTTTACACCATAGACCGCACCCGCTTTGAGGCAGATCGCCAGGCCAGCCGCAAGCTGGACCGCGAGTATCAAAGCAAGGTCGATAGTCTGAGGGCAAACCTGGGTCACCTCACCGACGCCCAGAAAGAATTTCTGGAGCTGGAACGCCAGCTGGAACTGAACCGTAAAGTTCTCAGCATCATCGAATCCCGCCTGGCAGAAGCCGAGATGTCCATCAAATCCAACGTCTCGGATTACGAGATCATCGAGCCTGCCAAACCCCCTCTCATGCCCGAAGGCACCAGACGCCGTCTCTTGGTGTTGGGCCTGGGCGCTGCCTTCTTTGCCCTGATGTCTGCCTTTGTGGTGGGAAAAGAGCTGGTGAGCCCCTACCTTCGTTCCTCCAAAGACTTCAGCCATCCGCTGCCCATCCCGCTCTTGGGACAGATCCCGGACGAAAGCCAGCTCGAAAACACCGTGTACCAAAAGAATCTTCAGATCTTTGCCGATAATCTCCTAAGGATCGTGAAGGATGCCCCTCACCCCGTAATCTGCGTCAGCAGTGATATCCCGGAGACCGGTAAATCTTTCCTGGTGAGCGATTTGATGAGGCTCTACCAGACTCGCTCTATGAAGATTCTCTACATCGATTCCCTGAGTGAGCCCAGCCCGGAGACCAGAGACTACCTGATCAACCCCTGGATCTACGATCAGGAAAGCTCCATCAAGCTCTATCAGCCCAACCCAACAGAGCACTACGCCTATTTTGCTTCCGACGACAAGGTCTTCACACATCTGGTGGATAAACACCAGATAGACAGCCTCTTTGAGCAGTTCAAAGACTACGACCTGATCATCTGGGAACTCTTTGACTATGAATACAATAAACAGCTTTTTGCCTCAATTGTCACAGCCTCTGAAGCGCTGCTGCTGGTGGGAAGATTCCGGCGTTCCAGCCGCGGCAGCCTGGCAAGGATCAAACGCTTCCTCAAAGAACGAGATTACGACAAGGTTTATGGAGTCCTGAATTATGTACCCAAAGACTTTTTCAAAGATGAAAACTAGAGCGCTCTGGCTGGCTCTAGCCCTGATCCTGCTGGCCTCCTGTTCCTCAAACCGCAGCTATATTGAGGAGAACCTGGACGGCGTGCCCGACTACCTGGAAGAGACTCAGCTCTCCATCCAGGATAATCAGGAGATCATGGAAGAATTGCAGCGGCTGAACAACCTCGAGCTGCCGGATTACCGCCTCGGCCCCGGTGACAAGATGAAAATCTATGTCTATGACGAACCGGAGCTGGATACAGACGTGGTTCTGGTTAAGCAGGACGGCACCATCTCCTTCCGTCTGGTGGGCGAAGTCCCGGTCACCAACCTCACCATTCCAGAAGTGATAGACACCCTGGAAGCCCGCCTGCAAAAATACATCCTGCATCCCCAGGTCTCCGTCATACCCTTCGAAGCCAGAAGCTCATCCGTGACCCTTTTGGGCAAGGTGACCCATCCCGGCATCTTCGAGATCAAAGGCAGAATGCGCGTCCTGGACGCTCTGGCCAGCGCCGGTGGCCTGGCTTTGGGCTATTTTCAAAATAATACCGTCGAGCTGGCAGATCTGGAGCGCACTTTCCTGATCCGCGACAACCAGCTTCTGCCCATCGACTTTGTGGAGCTGGTGCAAAATGGTGACACGCGCTACAACATCCCCATTCTCGATCGAGACTATATTTACGTACCATCAGCCGTAAACCGGGAGATTTACATCATCGGAGAAGTGAACCAGCAAGGCCATTACTTCTATCAGGAAGGCATGACCCTTATGCAGAGCATCACCTTTGCCCAGGGCTTCACCACTTCCGCCCAATCCACGATCTACGTGATCCGCGGCAACCTCACCCACCCCCGGCTCTTCAAGATCAAAACCCGCGACATCATGCGGGCTGAAGTGCGCGATTTCCGCCTGATGCCAAACGATATCGTCTTCATTCCCAGAAGCCCGATTGCCCGCTGGAACGACGTGATTGCTGCAGCCCTGCCCAGTCTGCAAGCCATCCAGGCTGCCTGGTTTGCCAACGACCTGATCCAAAACTTTAATCCCTAGGAGTTCTTTTAGCTGATGGAAGAAACCTCCAACCTGAAATACATAGTATTTTTTGCTGTGTTGATCATAGGAACTCCGGCCGCCTATTTCTCTTCTCTCAGGTTTCCATTTGTGGAGAAGCTGGTGTTTTTCCTGATGATCTTCTTCACGGCCAGGATGGTGGATATCAATTTTGTCTCCCGGGAGACTTTCCGGCTCACCTCCAAAGGCTTTGAAGTAGGCTTGGTGGATATTTCCACCCTGGTGATCCTGCTTTTGGTGCTCAAGCGTAAGAAGAAGCATCCCCTGCAAACTCCGCCAGGCACCATACCCTACTTTATCTACTTTGCCCTCAGCGCTCTTTCTATTGTGAATTCTTCCGTGATCCTCTTTTCACTCTTTGAACTCTGGAAGATGCTGCGGATGTACACCTTTTTCTGGGTGATCTACAATTACTTCACGGATTATGACAAGTTTGAAGAGCTGATGTGGGTGCTGGGGCTGGTGACGGCCTATATCTTCTTTGAAGTGATGAAACAGAAGTATGGGCTGGGTAAGTTTCAGTCCTGGGGTCCTTTCCCGCATCAGAACTCTCTGGTGATGTACAGCATCATTTTGGGAGCGATCTTCCTGAGCTATGTGCTGAACCGCAAAGGTTTGAACAGCCAGCAGATTGCCATCTGGCTGCTGGCCTTTTCCATGGTCTCCATCTCGGTGATATCCACCCTGTCACGCGCCGGAATGGTGCTCTATGGCATCAGCACGGTGATTGTGTTGGGGCTCTCCCTGCTCTCCGGGATAGACGCACGAAAAGCCATGGTGGGAGTGCTCTTGCTCTTCATTTCCCTGGGAGTTCTGGCCCGAGCCTGGAATTCCATCAGCGAACGCTTTCGCACTGCACCCGATGAATCTGCCATGGTGCGCCAAAGCCTGGCAAAGGCTGCAATGAAAATGGTGAAGGACAAACCCTTGGGGGTGGGGCTCAATAACTTTGGCATCAAGATCAACCCGCCCTGGCAATACAGCAACCACATCGAGATGCACAATCCGGATGATGAAGATGAGAAGAACGGCCTGGTCGAAACCATCTATCTGATGATTGCGGCGGAGTGCGGCTGGCACACTCTGGCATCATACGTGTTTCTCCTGCTCTATTTCTACTATCTGAATATTTTGAATTTCTTCCGCTACCGCTTTTCCCGCCTCAATTTCCTCCCGGTTGCACTGATTGGAGGCCTGCTGGCCATCTATATCGAATCCAGCCTGGAATGGGTGCTCAAGCAGACCAATAACTTCTATCAGCTCATGCTGGTCTTCGCTCTGATTGCTGTGATGCAAAAGCTCTATCTGGCCCAAAACCGAAGACGATCCCGCTCAGCCGTCCCGGAGCCGGCTCTTGCCCTATGAACGAGCCCAGGATAAACCGCGAAATCGGCAGCAAAGGCATCACTGAAAAGCTCACCCACGAGCAGCGCAAGGAGCTCATGAACCTGATGAAGCGGATGTTGCCCCCGGTGCCCTCCAAAGGCATCATCGATATCCGGTTCTCGTTCTGGTTTTTCAAACGCTGGTATATCGTGATGATCTTTGGCAGAGACACCCGCAACCAATTTATCTCCATGGATCGCGGTGATATGGATAAGAGCCTCACCTCGGTCGCCAAGCTCATCACCTATCTGATTCTGGTGATCGTGGTCTTCCTGCTGGTTGCGCTCTTTCTCTATCTGCTCAAGTCCTATGCCGGGATCAACATCTTTCCGGAAGCCCATCTGGGAGATATGATCCGCGGGTTGGGAAGGATCGGCGGATGAGGATTCTGGGCATCTCAAACTATTATCCACCCCATCATGAAGGTGGCTACGAGATCTCCGTGGCACAGACCCTGGAGCATCAGAGAGCCCGCGGACACCAGGTGCGGGTGCTCTGTGGAGACCGGGGTGGGAGCGGTGAAGGCTTTGATCAAAGCGGAATCAGCCGCAGTCTGCACTATCTGAATTACTCCTCCGGCAGCAGCCTGGATAAGTACAGAGTGGAGCGCTATAACTATGCCCTCACTCAGAAGAGCATCCGGGATTTTGCTCCCGATCTGGTCTATATCGGCTCTCAAAAAGCCCTGTCTCTGGCACCTGCCCTGGCAGTACAGGATCTAAAGGTGCCTCATATCTTTGATATTGGCGATATCTGGCTCAAGAGCTATCTGGGCTCCGGTCTCAAGAGCCGCTTCTACCGCAAAATAAAGGCCACTCTACCCTTCACCGTGGGGGGCAAAGTGGTGCCACAGCCGGCAATTGTTCCCTCTGTCTGGCTCAAAGACCGCCTCTGGTTTGACTATAAAGTGGAGGATGTGCACGTGGTGCCCCGGGGAGTGGCTCTGGCTCCATTTCGGGATAAAGAACCCTCCAGCCCGCCTGCCTGGCTCTTTGCCGGGAGGATTGAGCCGCGAAAAGGCCTGCATCTGGTGATTGAAGCTCTGCGGGAGATCCGCAGGACGGAGCCAGAATTTGCCTTTAAGCTGGATATCTATGGCTCTGAAGATCCCACCTATGCCCAAGACTGCCGCCGGATGATCTGTGAATTCCACCTGGAAGATTGCTTCAGCTTCCAGGGCAGAAGAGCCGATATGCAGGATGTCTGGCCGCAATATGATGTTTTGCTGATGCCCACTCTGGCAGAAGAAGCCTTTGGCAGAGTGATAATCGAAGCCATGGCAAACGGTTTGCCGGTGCTGGCAACCGGGAGCTGGGGACCTGCCGAGATCATCTCGGACAAGCAGGATGGCTGGCTCTTTGAGCCCCACAAAGAGGGAGACCTGGCGTCCCTTCTTCAGGCCATCACGCAGCTTCCGGCTTCCCGGCTGAAAGAGCTGGGAACTGCTGCCCGCAGCACCGTGGAGAGCCGCTATGAGATTGCACTTGTGCAAAAACAGATAGATTATATCTTGGATAAGCTAATGAATAAGAATAACAAGGGATAAAGATGATGAAAAGCTCAAAGTATTTTGTCTTGCCTTGCCTGATCCTGCTTCTGCTGGTCTCTGCTTCCTGCTCCCGAAATCGCAACCGGTTTGCCAAATTCGAAGAGCGCGGGATGTTTGAACAGCGCATCAGGATCAAAACCCTGCCCACCAAGGCCACAATCTTCATCAATGAGGTGGAGATCGGACAGTCACCCCTGACCTACAGAATCCGCCATGAAGACAGGCGCATGATCAATATCAAAGCGGTTCCCCTCTATCCCAACCAATACACCCAGAATATCTTTCTAACGGTTCCGCCCATCCCCAAGACCATGACTATCTATATGAACAACTATCCGGAAGATTACGATCTGCCCCAGGACAGAGCTTTCACTCCCCCTGCCAAGCCTGCACCTCAGGTGATCGTGCAGACCGAGACCCTGGTGGATACCGTCTATGTGCATCAGAGGGAGACCCGCACCGAAATCCTGGCCCTTCCCACCATCTATTTTGACACAGCGCTCTACAATATCCGCACCGGAGAGCTGGAGAAGCTGGAGCAAATCCTGCAGATCCTGAACACCAATCCGGATTTTGATCTGGAGATCTATGGCTTTGCCGATCGCCGTTCCTCAGATCGCTATAACCTGCAGCTCTCGCTCAATCGCGCCAATTCCGTGCGGGAACACCTGATCTCCCGGGGTGTGGATCCGGAAAGATTGCGGGCCTATGGCCACGGCAGAGTGAACCGCATCAGTCCGGACGGACCGGATAACGACCTGCAACAGAACCGCAAGGTGGACTTCGTCCTCAAACCCAGAGCCTACTAAACTGATGACAGAAATGCCCTCAAGCGCCATGAGCCTGCGCAAACGTATGCTCATCAACACCATGTCCAACTATGGCAAGATGATCCTGGGCATGGCGATCACCATCTTTCTCACCCGGATCCTCTTTTTGGGGCTCACGCGGGAGGAATATGGCTTCTGGGCTCTGCTCTGGAGCATCTTTGGCTATTCCCTGCTGCTGGATTTTGGCTTTGGCACTTCCATTCAGAAATACACCAGCGAATGCAGCGTGAGCAAGGATTGGGAGAGGTATAACCGCATCGTGAGCACCATCTTTTTCAATTACTGCCTCTTTGCTCTGCTAATTGCTGGCTTCACCATCCTCATGAGCTTCAACCTCACCCGGATCTTTCACTTCAGTAATAGCGATCCTGCCTATTTCCGCAAGGTCTTCCTGCTCTTTGGCTTTGGTTCTGCCCTTGCCTTTCCGTTTGGCTTCTTCACCGAAATCCTGCGCGGTCTGCAGAGGATGCATCTGCGAAACCTGATCCAGATCTCCTTTACCACTCTGAACTTCGCTGGCATGGCGCTGATGATCCACCTGAAGATGAATCTCACAGGCATGGTCTTTGTGGCTCTGGGCACCAATCTGGCTGCCAGCCTGGTGATGATGGTGGTGGTGCATCGATTGATCCCGGAGTTCCGCATCCGGCCAAAGTTCTATGATCTCAGTCTCCTACGCTCGGTGATGAGCTTTTCCATTTTTGCCTATCTGATCACCTTTACCAATGTGATTATCCTCAAGACAGATCAACTGGTGATCTCGCTCTTCGGCAGCGTGGCACTGGTGGCAATCTATCAGGTATCGATACGTTTGGCAGATACTTACCGCCAGTTTTCCGCTCAGTTTCTGGACAATCTGGGTCCAGTTGCCGCCACGCTCTTTGCCGCCGGCAACAAATCCAAGCTTACCGAAGTACTTTTGCAATCCAACCGCCTCATGGGCATGATCTCCAGCTTGCTGTTGATCCCGCTTCTGGTCTATGCAAAGCCTCTGCTTAAGCTCTGGCTGGATCTGGATCACACAGCCGGCCTGATTTGTGCTGTGATTCTGCTGCTTTCGATGTACACCCTGCTCTTTTTCCGCTCCTCCTCCGTGTATGTTCTGCTGATGTCCGGAGAACAGCGTATTCTGGCGCGTATAGCGCTTCTGGAGGCTGGGTTGAACTTGGGACTCAGTATTGCTCTGATGCGCATTTTACCGGGGGTTTTGGAAGCCTGGGGGATCAACCTGCCGGATGCTGCCATCATCGGGGTGGCGCTGGGGACATTTCTGCCCAATCTGGTGCTGGCTTTCAGCTTCAATATCCCCAAGGCTTGCCGCTTTGCCGGGATCAAAGTGGGGCAGTATTTACGGATTGTGGTGCTGCGCACCGGGCTGATTGCTACCCTGGGTTTTGCGTTTGCCTGGGCTCTCTACCTTCTGGCCTATCCTCAGAGGCTCATCACAGTGCTGCTCTACTGCGCTCTCACGGGTGTTTTCTTCCTGATCCTCGGCTATTTCATTGGCCTGGAAGGCTGGGAGAAAGCTCAGCTCCGGGGGATTATCCGCCAGCGTCTCAACCCAGCCCGCGGGTAAGTGGTGAAGTGGTGAAGTGATGAAGTGGTGGAGTGTGCTGCGCTGCTTCGCGTCGTGGACAAGCTTCCGATAGAACGCAGATGACGCAGATGATTATGATTCACGCAGATATATCTCCTGAGACCGTTGCACATGCCTTCAAACATAGCGAGTATTAGGATTTACCTCTCTGCTCTGCGTATCGTCATTCCTGCGAAGGCAGGAATCCATACACTTGTTAACCAGATGTAGAACAACGGGTTGTAGTGCCCATGGATTCCTGCCTTCGCAGGAATGACATAATATGAACAATAGGTGGCAACGAGTGTACCCTGACGGATTCTCGTGGAATGTCTGGAAACAGGTTATTATTCAATAGTCTTCTCCTTCTAATCCTGTAATCCTGAAATCCTTAAGACAGTTGCACATGACGTAGAACAAGGCGTGTATAAGGTTTCATCTCCCTGCTCTGCGTATCGTCATTCCTGCGAAGGCAGGAATCCACAAGTTTGTTAACCAGATGTTGAACAACTGGTTGTAA
>JAEZUG010000007.1 GCA_023421135.1 Candidatus Cloacimonadota bacterium
GCTAGTTGATCCGGCTGATCTGGGGCAGATCAGACAAGCAATCCGGTATTTCCTGGACAACCCCCTGGAGGCAACTCAGATGGGGAAAAAGGGGAGAGAGACAGCAGCACAAAAGTTTAGCTGGAAAACTGAGGAGGCGAAGCTTGTTAACCTCTATAAAACCCTTTTATTGAAAGCTTAGGCATTGGTGGTGAAAGAATTATGATAAACTCTTTTATGGCATGTATATTTTGGCTCAGCGTCCTTACTCTGTTTTACCACCTCTTTGGTTATGGGCTGATTCTATGGCTTCTGAACCGGATAATGGGGCGTAAAGCTTCAACGAACAGAGAAATCGCAGACTATCCCACAGTCACCATCTTGTGTCCGGCTTACAACGAAGAACGGGATCTGGACGCCAAAATCCAAAGCTTTCTCCAGTTGGATTATCCTCCAGAGAAGGTCAAGCTCCTGGTGATTTCGGATGACTCCACCGACAAGACAAACGCCATAGCAGAAACCTATAAGGATCAGCGGGTTCAGCTCTTGATTCAAAAGCCCCGCCGGGGAAAACAGGCTGCTCACAATCTGGCTCTGCCTTATCTGGATAGCGACTACGTGCTTTCAACTGATGCCACTGCCATCTTTGAGCCCGGGTCCCTGAAGCTGCTTATGCAGGAGATGCTCAGTGATCCACGGATAGGCCTGGTTTCCGGCAAGCTTAAGCTGGTAAAAGGTGAGGGCAGGCAATCCGGTGAAGGTCTCTATATCAGGTATGAGAGCTTCCTGAGGGATCTGGACAGCCGGTTTCACTCCGTTCTGGTGGCAGTGGGTGCTCTCTTTCTGATCCGTCGTGAGCTCTTCACCAAAATTGATGAAAGCTCTGCAGATGATTTTGAGAGGACACTTTACGTGCTGGATAAAGGATACAAAGCCAAATTTGTGGGAGCTGCGGCAGTGGTCGAAGAAGAAACCGAGCATGCTACCGAAGAACAAGCTCGCAAAGTGCGGATAATCACCCAGGAATGGTACTGCGTAAAGCGCCATCCCGGAGTATTGAACCCCTTCAAGCACCTGACCATTAGTTGGATGCTCTTCTCGCATAAGATACTGCGTTGGCTCTTCTTCGTTCCGGTGATCTTGATCTGGATCAGTCTCGCAGTGCTAAGTTTCACACATACAATCTACGGATTACTCTTTATATTCTTGACAATTGCATTAATTCTCGGAGCTTGGGAACTACAGATGCAGAAACGTTCCAGGCATATCCCTCTCATGGGTTTACCGGCCTACTTCGTAGCGATGCTGGCTGCTTCCATAGCAGCTTTTGTAAACTACCTGAAGGGCAAGAACTACGGCATCTGGGAAACTAGCAGGTAATAGCTTAATAATAAAGGAGATAGGATGAAGAAAGTTCGTTTAGGAATGATCGGCTGTGGCCGGATATCCAAGAACCATTTTGAAGCAGTGGCTCAGATCCCCGAAGCAGAATTTGTTGCATGTGCAGATATCATTGAAGACAAAGCCAAAGCAGCAGCCGAACTCTATCAGATTCCCAATATTTACAAAGATTATCACGAGATGCTTGAGAAAGAGAAGCTGGATCTGGTCTGCATTTGCACCCCCAGCGGCATGCATCCTCAGATGGGTATGGATGTGGCAGAACACAAGATCAACGTCCTCACAGAAAAGCCCATGGGCATCAACATCGTCGGCGCGGACAAGCTCATCCAAGCCTGCGACCGTAATGGTGTTGAGCTCTTCGTTGTGAAGCAAAACAGGCTCAATAGCACTATGCAACTGCTTAAACGGGCAGTGGATAAGGGACGCTTTGGGCGGATATATCTGGCTCAGTCCAATGTGTTTTGGACTCGTCCCCAGAGCTACTACGATCAGGAAAAATGGCGTGGTACCTGGGAGTTTGACGGCGGAGCCTTCATGAATCAGGCCAGCCACTATGTGGATGCAATCTATTGGCTTTTGGGTAATGTGGATTCCGTGATGGCGACCACTGCTACTATGGCCAGGCATATCGAAGCAGAAGACACCGGCTGTGCCATTCTCAACTTCCGTAGCGGCATTATTGCCACCTTGAACGTCACCATGCTCACTTATCCCAAGAACTTTGAAGGTTCGATCACTATTTTGGGTGAGAAGGGAAGCGTCAAAGTAGGTGGTTTTGCTGTGAATAAGATCGAGAAATGGGAGTTTGAAGACTACGACGATGACGATCGCATTGCCAACGAAACCGCTTATCAACCCCCAAACGTCTATGGCTTTGGCCATAACCCCTACTACCGCAATGTGGTGGACGTTCTCCTGGGCAAAGCCAAGCCCTCCACCAACGGTCGCGACGGCCGTAAATCTGTGGAGATCATCCAGGCAATCTATCTCTCTGCCAAAACTGGTAAAAGAGTGTCCTTGCCCTTGTAAACCTATTTTGTAATATGCATTAAGGGCGGGGGAATACTCCGCCCTTTCATTTTCCCAGAAATGAAGCAAGTTACATAGAGAAACAATACTATTAGCAGATAGCCGTATGTATCATAATGCCTTAGCATCTGTCTAGTCCCTCGTTCAATGCTATTGCTATAACTTACTATAGATAAAGCATATCCTTAGCTTTCGCTAAAGGATCGCTAAAGAGTCGCTAAAGAATCGTTAAGGCAAGCAGTGAGGGAGCGGGGAGAGAGTAAGGTGAAAATCTGTGAATACTATTCAGTGTGATTGCCCTTGAATGCAGCTTTAAGCCCGGACTGGAACGGATATTGCTTCTTTATCAAAGAAAGCGCTTGATCTTCGCAAGCATGTGGGGAAGGAGCGTTTAGATAAGTATTGAGGAATGAATGACTGTATTAGTTCTTGCGACATTCGTGTTGATCCTGAATTGGGTTCTGGAATACTGGCGGCATCGCCGAAACGTTGCCGCAATACCCATCCGTATCCACGTTAATGGAACCAGAGGAAAATCCAGTGTGACCCGCTTGATAGCTGCTGGTCTTCGGGCTGGAGGCGTGAAAACCGTGGCCAAAATCACTGGTACGCTTCCCAGGGTAGTGCTTTCGGATGGAAGAGAAGCTGCCATCATACGCTTGATGGGAGCAAATATTATCGAGCAGAAGTATATCTTCCGTGAAGCATTGAAGCAAAAGCCTCAGGCAATTGTGATTGAGTGTATGGCTGTGAATCCCGTCTTTCAGTGGATTACAGAGCGTCAATTTGTCCGATCCACCATCTCTGTGATCACCAATTGCCGCCCCGATCATCTGGACTTGATGGGATCTACCGAACAGAGCGTGACAATGTGCCTTTCAAACACAATTCCCGATGGTGGGGTTTGCTATACGGCTGAGAACAATCATTTTGGTTTGCTCAAGCAGGTGGCGGATAAACGCAAGTGCAAGATCCATAAGATTCGCCCTCACGATGTTACCAAGGAAGAACTGGACGCGTTTCGTTACATAGAACATGCGGAAAACGTTCAGCTTGCCCTGGCTGTCTGTGCCGAAGCCGGTGTTCCCAGAGATATTGCAATGAAGGGCATGCAACATGCTCATCCTGATCCCGGAGCTCTCAAGAAGTATGTGATACACGAGCCCGGGAAGACTATATATTTTTACAATGTTTTTGCGGCTAATGACCCCAGTTCCACTGCCCGTATCATCGATATGGTCACCGGAGAACTCAAAGGCGTGAGCAAGATAATCATCCTGAACAGTCGTTCAGACCGGCTTTTCCGCTCTGAGCAGCTGATAGATGCAGTCTTGACGCTGGATTTCAGTTATCTTCTGTTAACTGGTGAGATCCCGGAGAAAGTGGAAGCCTACGCACACAAAGTGGGGATTCCCAAAGAGAAAGTCTTTGCCTTGGGTGAGCCTCTCACAGAGGTCATTTACCAGAAGGTGTTGGAGCTTTCCGGGAAAGAGGCACACGTGCTGGGAATCGGCAATATTGCCGGCAGGATCAAATATGGAGCCCAGATAGTGGCTCACTTCAAACACAAAATGATAGCTTTGAATAAAGTGAAGAAATAAAGGAGCAGAGAGTGGTAGAAACTGTCGTTCAAGCTGCAGTCGGATTGGGCGTGATCATCTCATTGGTGTTCACAGAATTGTTGGGGGCTTCTGCCGGAGGTATTGTTGTACCCGGCTATATTGCTTTGTATCTGGATAAGCCCATGCAGATTCTGGGCACGCTTCTGATCAGCCTTCTCACCTGGGGGATTATTCGGATCATTGGCAGGTTCACTCTGCTTTTTGGTAAGCGTAGAATGGTGCTGAGTATCCTGATCGGATTCATTCTGGGCTGGGCTTCCCGCATGCTGGTTTTTCAAGAGCACACCATTCACGACTTGCAGATGCAATCCATAGGATACATTGTGCCAGGTCTCATTGCCAACTGGTTTGAACGCCAGGGCTTTGTGAAGACGGTTACAGTGATGTCCATTGCTGCAATAGCGGTTCGACTGATTCTTATGGTCGTATTCAAAGGGGAGGTTTAGATGTACAGACCTTCGCTAAAATCCAATTGGTCTCTGATCATCCTGTTTCTGCTGGCAGTTGGATTGTTTATTTTTGCTCAGACCAGCTTTAAGAACGTCAAAGCAGACAATCATGATGTCAAAGTGGAAGCAGCTCTCCTCACCCAAAGCTATATGGATACCCTGCGCTCTGAAATCACTCGCAGAGGCATTTCCATCGATCCGATCGATGATCCATATTTAACCGGCCTGATCGGCACAAGGCTAAGCTCTATCACCACAGACCGGGGTTTGCTTTCTGATAAACAAGCTGCCCTGAATCCCAATATAGCAGCTATCTTTGTGGATGAATTCACCAAGCTCAAGCTGGAGGAAGGAGATTATGTTGCAGTGGGGCTCACCGGCTCCAATCCTGCTATAAACCTCGCTCTTTATGCTGCTATCACCGCTATGAAGCTCAATCCCAGAATCATTGTTTCTCTTTCATCCGCCTCCTATGGAGCCAATCGTGAAGAGCTCACCTGGCTGGATATGGAAGCAATTCTGAAGCGCAGTGGATTGCTGAGCTTTGGTGCGTCCTATGCCGGCTACGGTGGCAAGGAAGATCTGGGGATCGGGCTCACTGATAATGGCATCCAGAGCCTCACCGAAGCCATGCGACGCACAAACACACCTCAGCTTATCGGATCTGATCTGGATGACAACGTACAGCTCCGGTATGCCGCCTATCACGACATGCTTCCCGAAGGCAGCCGTTATCGTGCCTTTGTAAATGTGGGACGCGGTCTGGTGAACGTTGGCAGTGAACCCAACGCCAATCTTATTCCTGAGGGCATCAACCGTAAACTTGCCGAGAAGGAATTTGAGAAAGAGGGAGTAATGATGTTGATGGCAAAAAAGAATGTTCCCATTCTGCATTTCAGCAGAGTTCTCCGCTGGGTGAAACAGAATGACTTACCGGTAAATTTCGAAAAGCTTCCAGTTCCGGGAGAAGGAAAGATCTTCGGTTCCCGGATACATAATGTGTTAATAGCCTCTATTTGCCTGGCTCTCTTGACCCTGGCTGTGTTAATTGTGATCATCTACGACCGCCACGATCGCCGCTTTATGGCCAATATCGTAGATCCCGATGAAGAACTGTAACGGAGAATACTAGTAACTATGATAAAGAAAGTAATAAGCACCTGTCTCATCCTGATGGCCATGGGTTTGGTCTTTGCTCAAAGCAGACCCAGAGTCATGACCTTCGAAAACCCCGGAACCAGACGTCTCCTGCGCTCCGAAGCCGGGAACCACTATTATTACAGATCATTACCGGAACGGAGCATGAACCTGCCTGTGGAAGGGCTCAGCGCTGTCGAGCTGCGTAGTTTCTCCACTCAGGCACTTAGAAGACCTCAAGTGATAGTTATTATCGGAAGAAGCAGAACCACTCACGATCTGGTGCAGACCGCAAAGAATGGCAGCTACTTTGTCTATGCTCCGGTCTCAATCGAAATTCCTCAGGGAACTCAGAAGATAGAAGTTCTGTGTTATGACCGCAACACTTACTTCCGGGCTTTCTACACCCCAGCACCCAGACGCCCTGCCAGCCGCAGAGCAAACCTGGTTGTGAGCGAGCATGCCGGCCAAATCGAGATGCGCCACAATGGAGATTCCAGCTCCTATTACAGCTTTGGCCCGGATCAGGATTTCCTTTTCACTATCAACAACAACCGTAATGTTGACCTATATATTCGTGCCAGACTTCAGGATAGAACTCCTGCAACCTTTGAGCTCTATCGTAATGGAAGCTTGGTCGAGCGTTATGAATTTGATATGCGCCGCACCACCAGATACAGTGTTCAAGGCGTTAGCAGCCTGAGTATTGGCAAGAAACTGGTGATCAGCTCCGGCAGTGGTGAGTATCGTCTGAAAGCCGTGAGTAACAACATCTTCTTTGCCCGCCCAGTGGTGAAGCGGAACCAATAAGCCGGGAGGAACTATGTCTTTAGACTCCAGAGAAAAACCAGCCACAGATGATGAACTGATAGAGCTGGATAAGACCGAAACAAACGATAGAGAACACAGCGAGATAAGCTCCTTGTCAGCCAATGATAAGAACAAACGCAGGCTTACCAGGCTGTCCGGGAAGGCCTTCCGTCCCATAATTCTGAGCTTCTTGCTCACCATCATGATCTTTCCGGGATTGCTTCGCGCCCAGATCACAGGGTCAGTTTCGGTGGGTGCCAGGTATTCAGACAATGTCTTTGCCCTTTCAGATTATGACTTTGAGAGGCTGAATCAGGAGCATCCGGATTTGGACTTCGTGGAGACCTCGGATGACCTCAGCATGCTGGCAAACGTTGATCTGGGTTACAAGTTTAACTACAAATGGTGGAGATTCACTCCCTCGGTTTCGGCAACAATCTCCGAGAACCTCCAGAACAAAGAGAAATATCGCCGGGATGCACTGGTGCGCTTCAGAGTGGATAGATATTACTGGAACTTCACTGCATTATATGGATATTACCCCCATACCTACGTGCGGAACTATACCGATAGTGACGGCACCGGGAGCTCGGAAGAGTTTGTCTATGCCCGGGATCTGTTTCGCGGAGACCTCAATATCCGCCCCTTCACAAATACTTCCATTCGTTTAGGAGGCAGGTATGAGATCTATCGTTACAACGAGTTCTTCACCGAGTTCGATAGTGAGGCCACCACTCTGGGCGGCAGCCTTCGTCACAACTTCCCCTATTTCGGTATTGAAGCCGGCTACTACTACAAAGTACAGGACAATTCCCAAGTCATCACCGATCCTCTGGAAGACTCCTCTTATGAGAATAATGAGTATGAAGTAATCTTGCTTATGAAGAAGATGCTCCTGGACAACAACAAACCCAGTGGAGCCACTTGGCAACCCTCTGTGGAGCTCTCCTATCAGGAACGGTTTTTCCAGGGAACAGATGATTGGTACGGCGGTAGAGTTGATAAGATATATGGACTTAGAGGAACTCTTAGTTTTGACCTCACCAAAGCCATGAATTTAAATCTTGACTATAGCCATGTAAACAGAAATATTGAATCTCCATCGGCTACAGTCAGACGCTTGAAAGAGTATAGTGAAAACCGCCTCAGCGCCTCTCTGAGCTATAAGTTTTAAGAGGTAAACATGTTATTCAACAAAATGACCGAACTGAAGAAGATCAAGGAATTCATCGACCTGGTGGAGAATCACAAGGTTGACATCCGTCACTACAAGCATCCTGTATTGGTTTGGGGCGAGCAAGATGGAACCATCTACTATTCTTTCTGGGAAGATGAGATGCTGGATCGCTTTGGCTTGGAAAACGTTGACGGCTGGGACTTTGAGGAAGATAAGCTCTTTTGTCCGGATTGGATCAGCGACCCTGATGACGACGATGACGATCTCGATGACGATGATGATTGTCCCGTTTGCCTGCCCAAAATAGATTTCTCCAAGCTGGACTAGCATCTCAGGGTGCCATTTTGCAGCATACTGGTCTGAAGATAGCCGTCCTGGGAGGCGGTGCCTGGGGCTTGGCTTTAGCCAAAGTCCTTTGCGAAAATGGAAACCAGCTCCTGGTCTGGGAGCATAATGCGAGTTATGTTCGCCTACTACAGGAGTCCAGCTCCAATGATGAGCTTCTGAAAGGAATAAAGCTTCCACCAGAGATATCTTACACCAATCTCTTCTCAGAGATTGCCGCTTTCTTGCCACAATTGATTATCACAGCTATCCCTTCTCAATACATCCGCAGCAGTCTTTCTGCTATGGATTCTGCAACTGCCACTAAGCTCTGGCACAATCCCGGCCTGGAAGCAGTGGTGAACGTTGCCAAAGGAGTGGAACTGGGCTCAAAGCTCTTGGTTCACGATCTTTTGCGGCTCTTTATACCCGAAGGATTGGAGCTCTACTGCCTTTCCGGACCCAGCCACGCAGAAGAAGTGGCGCGGGGGCTGCCCACCACAGTGGTGATTGCAGGACACGACAATGATAAACTAGCCGTTCTGCAGAGAGTCTTCAGCAACCAGTACTTCCGGGCTTATAGCAGCAACGATCTTATTGGTGTGGAGATTGGCGGAGCGGTCAAGAATGTAATCGCCATTGCTGCCGGAATCCTTGCCGGACTCGGCTTTGGAGATAACACCATGGGTGCACTGCTGAGCCGGGGAATCGTCGAGATCCAGAGGCTGGGCTTAGCTCTTGGAGCCAAGGCAGAGACATTCCTGGGTCTATCCGGAATAGGAGATCTGATCACCACCGCCACCAGTCCTCATAGCCGCAACCGCTACGTGGGCTTTGAGATAGGTAAAGGCAAGAAGGCTTCTGAGATCCTGGCTGGCATGAAAATGGTCGCCGAAGGAGTTGCCACAACCAGAGCAGTATTGGAACTGGCCACAGACAAAGGAGTGGAGATGCCCATCGTAAAACAGGTTTACCAGGTTCTCTACGAAGATAAAGACCCTCTCCAGGCTGTCTATCAGCTCATGCAACGCGATCTCAAAGCCGAATAACTACTCCAACACTCCATCTTCATCCTCCTTCGATACTGCGATGCTACCGCGTGAGAACTGCTACAAGACGGCTGAGCTGTGGCAGACGTATTTGTCCAGCCATTTAGGGACAAGTCTGTCAGAAGGCGTCAACTCGCTGAGAACAGGCAACGGACTAATCGCTTGACCTATTCTCAAGCTTGGATAATCTGGAAGGATATTCATAATACAATGATAATGAGATAGATAACAGGATTAAGAATGGCGCTTTCGCACTTTAAGAAATTCATTTCCCGGAAACCCTCTGTATTCTTCTGTTCCGTGAGGTTGACGTCGCTTTGTTCACAGGCTTGCCTGCAATGCGGGATACCCTCGCAGTCCGATGGATCTTTCATCACTCCAGAGTCTTTCAGGCAGATCACCCAAAAGCTGTATAAATATGGCACGAGGGTTCTTACTCTCACCGGGGGCGAACCTGCTCTGCATCCTCAACTGGAAGAGATAATGCAGATCGCCAGAGCTACAGGATTCAGAGCTATTGGCCTGCTGACCAATCTTTACTATCCTGAAGCTCACCAGGATAAAGTGATAGCCCTTTCTCAGGATTATGGTATCGGAATTCATACCTCCTATGATGGCCTGGGTGAGGTGGCAGATACACTGCGGGGAGCCAGGGACGTGCAAGCCACAGTCGAGCGGGGCATGCTGAAGATCAACGAGCAACGCAAGCAGGGTTTGTATCAAGGGCAGCCAACCGCTACGGTAGTAGTGAGTGCATTGAACATCAAGCAATTACCAGAGATAATCAACCGTTTGGAAGAGCTGAAGTGGAGCTTGAACATCGATTTTTACCGCTGGGAATCCTCCAATCATCGCGAGAATGACATCCTCAAGATCAAGGCGGCAGATCAGATCAAACAAGCTCTGCAACAGATCCGCCAGACGCAAGGATTGAAAACGCCTCTTTGGTATTACGACGGATTGGAGAGCAGGCTGAACGGAAACAAACTGAAGCAATGCCCTTATTTGATCTCTCCAACCTTTGGCAGTAAATTCTTCGTTCGGGAGAATGGCGATATCTACACCTGCATGAACCGGGTGCTGGGTAACTTATTGAAAGATGAGCTGGAAGACCTTTTTGCCGGAGACATCTGGAATTCGTTGAAGGTGGATTTTGATAACTGCCGGGGTTGCTGGAACAATTGCTTCACGGTGAGCTCCCGAGCTCTCTCATACGTTCATTTGGGCACAATCAGGCAATATCTCTGGCATAAGAGACGCGAGACTATTTAAGGATAGTTTCCTGATCAGGCTGGCAAATATTCCGTTGGTTAAAGATATGCAAATTGTGGATCAAATTGTGCATAATAGCTCATACTCGTATATGCAGATATCCCTTTTGTATTCTGATGAGTCTGCAGGACGAAATCATACTAATTATAGGATGTCCCAATGAAAAAATTCATAATGCCGCTGATTGTGCTGCTTCTCTTCAGTGTTCTCTTGGTGGCTGAAGCGTTAAACAATGATAGTATTCGCAGCTTCCTGCTTGAAAGGCTGTCCAGCTCTGGAACGGCTACCTTTGGAGTTCGAACCGTCACTTACAACGGACCCTATGGCCCTCGTAATGCCGGAGTGATCTGGGTAACTGATTCGAACAACCAGTTTGTAAAGACCATCAAGGTCTGGGCATCGAACTACCGCTACACTTTGCGCCGTTGGATAGCCAGCTCCAATCAGAATACAACTGGAGCAATCACCAGCGCATCTCTCAATAGTCACCAATTGCACAACGTCTCCTGGGATGGCCGGAATTCACAGAACACGGAGATGCCGGACGGGACTTATAAGTTTAACATTGAGTTCACCGAGCACAATGCCACGGCCTCGAACATGGGTAAATACAAGCAGGTAAGCTTTGTCAAAGGCACAGAACCGGTTGATCTGGTGATCCCCAATGAAACCTATTTCAGAGATTTTTCTCTTACCTGGACTCCCATCATAACCAATGGCACAATAAGCGGCAGAGTGCTGGGCGCTGGTGGCGCACCCCTTTCCGGAGCGGTTGTCTCTGCCGGGAATCAGACGGATATCTCAAGTCTTGCGGGTGAATACACCCTCAGTTTAGCTCCCGGGATCTACACTGTGATTTGTTCTGCGACAGGATACAGTTCTCAGACCCTGGAGAATGTGAGCGTCTTAGCCGGACAAACCAGTCCACTGGATTTTAGTCTGGCATCAGTATCCAATGATGATCCGAACAGCAGTCCGGCAGCGCTGTTTCTTTCCTCTCCCTATCCCAATCCTGCCCGGACTTATTGTAAGGTCAACTTCCGGGTGAAGTCCGCCCAGCCATATGAACTGAGCATATTCAACAGCCGGGGACAGATAGTTCAAAGTGTTTCAGGCGTTTCCACGGATGCCAAGCTGTTGGAACTGAGCTGGGATGGAAGGGATTCTCACGGGCAGAGCTGTCCTTCAGGCTTGTACATAATCAAGCTGAGAAGTGGGGGAGAGCAGGTAATCCGGAGACTGAGCTTAAGCCGTTAATAATAGTATGACAGGCCGATTCCAAGCTGTTGATAATGGCTGGAATCGGCTTTGTTGGTTCTATACTCGTAAATCAATCTTACAGAGTTGTATGAACCCAGGCTGTAAGAGGTCTTGAGCTTGTACAAGGCAAATGCATCCGGGTTATAGAGTAGCTCTGCACCGAGCCACAATCTATTCAAAGTCTTCAGGTCTGTATCCAGGAGGATTGCGCTGGCGTTGTGTTCAGGGCTGTATTTTGCTGCTATAACAGAGTAAGAAGCACCAGATTCATCGTAATCATAGCTGTATTTCACAGTAGAACGCAGATTATTTGAGATGAGCAGGATTTCGCTGAGTGTGGGATCAGAACAGAGATGATTGGTATAAGCCAGGCTGAGGCTGATCTGAGGACACACATTGTAATTCAGGCGAAGCTGGCTATTATAGAGGTTGCTGCGTTCTCCAAAACTGAAATCTCCCTGGCGGTTTTGCCAATCAAAAGAAGCAGATAGATCTGTGAGATCCAGGAGACGGGTCTGATACTGCAAACCAAGCTGACTCTGCGCCAGAGTGCTTCTGGCAGAGTTATCCAGATCACTCTCGTGATGAAGGTAAGAAGTGTATAGCACCAGGTCGGGGCGGAGTTCCAGGCCAAAGCTGAGCTTTGCTTCCAGATCGAAGAGACGGTCATCGGCTCTCTCAATCTGGGTCAGCTCGAAAGTCTCGGGATCCAGGATATATTCCCAAGGTTTCACATCCAGGGTTCTTGCCATACCCTCAAGCTGCAGATTAGCAGCAGCAAGCTCTTGGCTTACAGAAAAATACACGCTGTTCTGCATTTGCTTATCATAGGCCATATCGGGCTGTATGATGGGAAACAAAGCCATATTGGTGGCATCACCATAAAGAGTGTTGCGAATCCCAGCTTGCAGTGCAGTATTGGCAAAGCCATAGCTGGCAAAGGCATGGAGGCTGTTGTAGCGCTTCTGAGTAGCATCGTTGAGCTTGAAATCTCTCTTAAAGAAATCGTTACTCACGCCGATACGTAGTCCTGAACTGGTAGTTAAAGATGCATTAAGCCGGTCATGGATCTGTAGTTCAGGAGAGCTGGAGTCATTGTTGAACCAGAGCTCGCTGGTGTTTTGGACATTCACCTGTCCCAGCAGGAGAGATATCCCCAGCCCCAGAAGGATTAATATATAGAGCTGTTTGGGCATGCTAGCACACACTTTCCGCATTGTTGGCATTTACTCTGGTCGATTACGGCTTTACCAGAATTATCCATATGGATGGCATCGTGAGGGCAAACTCGCACACAGGCGCCACAGCCGTTGCATGAGCTGCGATCTACGTTGTACTCAATTCCGGTAGATTGCCGGCAGGCAAACAGCAGTACCAGAATCAGAACCAGGGCCGTGAGAATCGCGAGGTATCTGGTGCTCATTTTGCTGCTTTGATAGCGTTTTGGGGACAGGTGCGAACACATTGACGGCAGTCTATACAGGTGCTGTCTGCAATTTCTGCTTTTTCTGCTTGTATGGTGATGGCTTTCGTAGGGCAAACCTTCACACAGTCTTCGCAACCTGTGCACTCAGATTTGTCCACCACTGGTTTATAGTGACGGATTGCTACAACGCCAATGACAAGAACTATCAAGATCACAAGAATAAGAAGTGTTTTTTTCATTAATACCTCATTATGAAGATTTCCCATTGTGATATAAGGGTATATGGTGTCAAGATAAAATGCGCTGAGTTTCCTCCATTACTCAAGCCAGCCTGATACGTCTGATGCGGCTCGAGCGGTGAATACCATCCTGCAGAACGCACTAAAATTACGGAGTACCCCCACTCTGATCCCAAACCCTCTTGAAACGCAACTCATACCCATGTGACACGCATGAGTTTACATGGGTGTCACATGGGTGTCACATGGGTGTCTCATGCGTGTCGTATCTGAGTCACTTGTCCCGACGAAGAAAAACTAGTTGACATGAATGCTGTTTGGTGCTGGTCTTGAAAAAATAGACTAAGTCAATGTGTTTGAGGATGATGCTTATGATAATGGAAGAGCTTAACTACTATTACAACAAATTCAAGTTTGGTGAGGACATATTCCATCAATTGATGCAGAAACGGGTGCGTGACATTCTGTTGGTATCCACTTTTTACGACGCATTTATCTTTGAACAGGATGGCAGACTTTCGGAGCAAATCTTTGGTGAATACAGGCAGTTAAATCTTACCACTGCCCCGCGGATTACCAGTGTTCCCACCGGTGAAGATGCGCTCAAGATGCTGGAAACACAGAGCTTCGACCTGGTGATCACTATGATGAGGATTGGTGAGATCGGTCCCTTCCAATTGGCCAGGCAGATCAAAGCCAAGAATGCCGAACTCCCAGTTTTGCTGCTGCTCAACGTGGCTTCGGATTATCTGATCTGGGAAAACCATGTGGAAGACAGGCATTTTATTGATGATGTCTTTCTCTGGAATGGAGATACAAAGCTCTTTCTGGCCATGGTAAAGAATGTAGAAGATCAGATGAACGTTGCCTACGACACGGTGCATGGCTTGGTGCGTGTGATTCTCTTGGTCGAAGATTCGCTGCACTACTACTCTCTGTTCCTGCCTTCGCTCTATTCGGTGATCATGAAGCAAACTCAGCGCTTGATTGAGGAAGAAGTGAGTGATATCAACAAACGGCTTAGGATGAGGATTCGTCCCAAGGTGCTGCTGGCGCATAACTATGATGAAGCGCTCAAGCTCTATGATGAATACAAAGACTATATGCTTTGCGTGATCTCGGACATTCGCTACAAGATAGGCTCCGACGTTGATCCCAAGGCAGGATTCCGGCTGCTTAAGCATATTCGCCAGGATAATCATGAGCTGCCGGTAATCTTGCAGAGTTCAGAAGACGAAAATGAAGCTCCCGCCTTGGATGCAGGGGCTTATTTCCTAAACAAGAATTCCAAGCACTTGTTTTCTGACCTCAGGAACTTCATGGTTTACAACCTGGGCTTTGGTAGCTTCATCTTTCGAAATCCGGATGGAGAGATTATCGATGAAGCGGCAAACATCGCCGAGTTTGAGGAAAAGATTCTCACTGTGCCCGAGGAGACCATCCTCTTTCACAGCAGATTCAATCATTTCTCAAACTGGTTGATAGCCCATGGAGAAGTTCAGATTGCCAAGCGGATCAGACCGATGCGGATTGAGGATTTTGAGACCAGGGAAGAACTGCGGAGGTTCTTGTATCATACCTTCCGTACGGTGCGCATAGATAAGAATCGGGGGAAGATAATCAATTTTGACGCAGTCTCACTAGCCGAGATGAATCAGATAATCAGGCTCACGGAAGGCTCTTTGGGAGGCAAGGGCAGAGGGCTGGCATTCTTGAATGCTCTGCTTTGCACAATGGATTATGAAAATAAGTTTGAGGGTATCTCAATAGCTCTGCCTTCCACGGCTATCATTGGTACCAATGAGTTTGACAACTTTGTGGAGTCAAACGGGATTGTCGAGGCAGTGGTTGGCAAGACGGATGCAGAGATAGACGAGATCTTTGTGGCTGGAAAGCTTTCTGCTCAATTGGTGGAGCGTCTGCAAATCTATTTGGATCACATCAGCTATCCGGTTGCAGTGCGTTCTTCTTCTCTACTGGAAGACTCTCAGGCTCAGCCTCTGGCGGGTGTGTATCGCACCTTTATGCTGCCCAACAACCATTCAGATCCGCACTATCGTTTGCGTCAATTGATGAATGCCATCAAGCTGGTCTTTGCTTCTGTATATCTTTCTGATGCCCGGGCTTTTCTGGAATCGCTGAATTTCAAGGCAGAAGAAGAGAAGATGGCGGTGATCATCCAGGAGGTGGTCGGCAGCCTCAAGGGAGAAGGATATTACTATCCGCAGATCTCTGGGGTGGCGCAATCCTACAACTTTTATCCGACCTCTCATATGCTGCATACAGATGGGATTGCCAATATTGCCTTGGGGCTGGGAAAATCTGTGGTGGAAGGAAAGCTCAATTTCCGCTTCTGTCCCCGCTATCCAGAGACAGAGATGCTTCCCCAGCAAGAGATGATGCGCACGTCTCAGAAAGAGTTCTTTGCTCTGGATCTCTCGGTAAATGATTTTGACCTGACCAAGGGAGAAGAGATCACCCTGGCCAAGCTAACTATCCGGGATGCAGAGAAGCATGAGGTGCTGAGGTATATAGCTTCGGTTTGGGATTATGAAAACTACAGGCTCACCGATAATCTGGACGAGAAAGGCATGAAAGTACTTACCTTTGCAGGCGTGTTAAAGTATCATCACTTCCCTCTGGCCAAGATAGTGGAGGAGCTCTTGCAGATCGGGGAGATTGCCCTGGGTATTCCGGTGGAGATAGAATTTGCTGTGAATCTGGAATATGATGCCCGCTACGATCATAAGCCCAGCTTCTACATCCTGCAGATCAGACCGCTTTCTGTGAATACAGACGCCTATAGGATAGATGCCGGGAAATTGGATAAGACCAATCTGCTGATGTACACAGAGCATGGCATGGGAAATGGTGTGATAGATGATATCTTCGATGTGATCTATCTTGATCCCAAGAGATTTGATAAGACCAAAACTGTGGAAATGCAGACGGAGATAGAACATCTGAACGAGAAGATGGGTAGAGCCGGGAAACGCTATATGCTGATCGGTCCCGGACGTTGGGGCTCTAGGGACCGGTTCCTGGGAATCCCGGTGAAGTGGCCTCAGATCAACAGAGCAAAAGTGATTTTGGAGACCGGGCTGAGTGACTTCATTGTGGAAGCCTCTCAGGGTACACACTTCTTTCACAATCTGGTAGCAATGAATGTGGGCTATTTCACGATTCCTTATGTATCACAAACGGATTACGTGGATTGGGATTGGTTACTTGAGCAGCCGGAGACTCAGAGAGGAGACTACTTTGTACATGTGGAATTCACAAAGCCGCTTTTGGTGAGGATGGATGGCAAAACAGGTCTGGCGGTGATCCACAAAGCCTGAGGCAAGCAGAGTGATAAATTCAAACTATTGGTCTCTTGAGCTCGAAAGACTCGAGGAACTGATGCCCTATCGGGTGGATAGGATACTACTGATAGCATCCCTGTATGACAGTTTTGTGTTCGAAGTGGATGGCTTCCTGGCCGAGCAGGTGGCGGATGATTTCTACCTGCTAAATCTCAGCTCTCAACCCGGGATTGTGCATGCTTCGGGCACACAAAGTGCTCTCAGGATGCTGGAACTGGAGCAGATAGACATTGTCGTGATTCATCTGGCATCCATGCGTGGGATAGCTCTGGAGCTCATCTCCATAATCAAGGATTTATACCCTGAACTGCCTATCTTCCTTCTTCTGGGTGCACCTCTGGATCTGATGTTTGTGGAAAACCACGTGACTGAGCTGCAAAGAGTGGATGAGTTCTTCTATTGGAACGGAGATTCCAAGCTCTTTCTGGCCATGATCAAGCAGTGGGAAGAACGTAAGAACATCCAGCATGATTGCACGGTGATGCAGGTGCCGATTATTCTGGTGATCGAAACCTTCATTCCCTACTACTCCCAGTTTCTGTCTCTCTTTTTTGAGCTGGTTTTGCAGCTCAATCAGAGTGTGATTCGTCTGGAGCATCAGGACGTTAATAAAGCTCTGTATATGAAGGCACGTCCCAGGGTGATTCTGCTACACGATTATCATTCAGCCATAGATTACTACGAGAAGTATCATACCAATGTGATTGGAGTCATCAGCAGTATAAACTACCACTACCGGGGAGATATGGATCGGGATGCGGGAATTCGGCTGTTGCAATACATTCGTAAACGCCGTCCCACTTTGCCATTCCTGCTGCAGTCTTTCAATCCGCTCTATCGGGATATTGTGACTGCCAGCGAAGGTGACTTCCTGTACAAAGATCTTCCCGGCTTGAAACATCAGATCAAGCGCTGGCTTGAGACCGAGCTGGGCTTTGGTAAGTTTGTATTTCGCAAGCTGGATCACAGTAAATGCGGTGAAGCCAGCACCCTAATCGGCTTTGTTCATCAGCTCCTGAGTGTACCGGAGGAGTCTTTGGATTACCACTATTCTCACGGGCATATCAGAAGCTGGCTGATGACTCATGCAGAGCTGGCTCTGGCAGAACATATCTCTTCCGCCGGATCACAAGCCCGGGGATCAGAGCTCAAGGACAAGCTCTCAGAAGCTTTCAGTTCCCTTATCTGGTTTCGAAGAAGGGAGAAGATTCAAGAATGGAACAATGAATCTGACCTCAATATGAACCTCATCTACAAGGTGGGAGAAGATTCCATCGGAGGGAAAGGGAGAGGTCTGGCATTTCTGAACGTGGTTCTGAATCGCTATAGCAAGATATCGGAGAAGTATCCCGGCTTGACCATCAGTGTGCCGGTGGCGGCGATCCTGGCTACAGGAGAGTTTGACAGGTTTAGCTCCTCCAATGCTTCTCTTTCTGAGGTAAGCAGCAGGACAGATCTGAGTGATGAGGAGATAGACAGGCTTTTTCTGGATTGTGAGATGCCGCATCAAACCCTTCTTGTGCTCAGCCAGATAATCGAACAGACAGACTACCCGCTGGCAGTGCGTTCTTCCAGTGTGTTGGAAGATTCCATCTCCAATCCTTTTGCCGGTGTCTTTCGCACCTTTCTGATTCCCAATAGCCACCCCCGGCGGGAGATCAGGCTGCAACAACTGATCCAGGCAGTCAAGCTGGTCTATTCCTCCATGTATCTCCGTGGAGCACGTGAATACCGTGAAAGCCTTCGCATCCCTTCCCGGGAAGAGAAGATGGCTGTCATTATCCAGAAAGTAGCAGGCTCTTATCATGGGGACTACTATTATCCGTTGGTTTCTGGCGTGGCTCAATCTTACAACTACTATCCCGGCACAAATATGAAGCATGAAGACGGAGTGGTGACCCTTTCGACCGGTTTGGGTAAGACTGCTGTGGAGCGGGAGCGAACCTTTGCTTTTTGTCCCAAGTTCCCTGCTGTGGACATGTTTAGAGCAGTGGATATTGTTCAGGGTGCACAACGTCATCTCTATACAATACAGCCGGAGAAGAGAGAATTCGACCTAAGTGCGGGAGAAAACTCATCACTGGAACGCATCAGGATCACTCAGAAGCTGCTGGAAGGGGATTTACAGCTACTCTCTTCAGTATGGGATTATGAGAACAAGGAGTTTCTCGCCGGCACTTTCACCCAGGGAGCCAGAGTCGTAACCTACCGTTCTTTGCTTCATTACAACCAATATCCCCTTGCTCCGGTGCTGGCAGACTTCCTGGATCTGGGCAGGAAGGTGATGGGTTGCGAGGTGGAGATGGAATTTGCCTTTGATGTGGACACGAAGGGAAGAGCCTGTTTCCATCTATTGCAGATCAGACCTATCACAGTGAGTCAGAAGCTTTATTCCGGTTCCCTGGAAAGCTACTCTACCAAACAGGATGAGCTGGTGGCATTCTCTTCCTATGCTTTGGGTAATGAGATTGCAGAAGAAATCCACACCTTCGTCTATATCCATCCGGACAAATTCAACATAGTAAAAACAGAAGAGATTGCTGTGGAGCTCGACGAGATCAACCGCCAGATGAAATCAAAGGGCTTACCTTATGTACTGATAGGGCCTGGACGCTGGGGCTCCAGTGATCGGTTCCTGGGTATCCCTGTGGCCTGGAATCAGATCTCAGCAGCAAAACTGATAGTGGAGATAGTGCTTCCAAACATGTCTATCGAAGCCTCCCATGGCTCCCACTTCTTTCATAATCTCTTTTCCATGAACGTAGGCTACTTAACGCTTTGGGACAAGGTCGAACAGGATCATCTGGATTGGGTTTATTTGGAGAGTCTGGAAACTATATCAACCGGTACCTACGTGACTGTGAAAAAAAGTCCCAGTTCTCTGAAGATTTTGTTTGACGGAAAGAACGCAGTCATTTTAAAGTGAAAACGTGTGTGTAAAAATAAAGAACCGTGTATGCGAATAAAAAACACAGGAGGTATGTGTTAAATGACAATGCACGAATTTCTGCACCAGGTTTCAGCTAAGAATGCTGATCAACCTGAGTTCATCCAAGCTGTCTCTGAGGTGGTGGAAACCATCTGGGACGTGTATGACTCGAACCCCCAGTATCGCAAGGCCAAGATATTGGATCGGATTGTGGAGCCTGACCGGATTATCATCTTCAGAGTTCCGTGGACCACTGATGCTGGAGAAGTGATAGTCAACCGGGGTTACCGGGTGGAATTCAACGCCGCCATTGGTCCCTACAAGGGAGGCTTGCGTTTCCATCCCAGCGTAAACCTGGGAATCCTGAAGTTCCTCGGCTTTGAACAGATCTTCAAAAACAGCCTCACAACTCTGCCTATGGGCGGAGGTAAAGGTGGTAGTGACTTCAATCCCAGAGGTCGTTCGGACGACGAAGTGATGCGTTTCTGTCATTCCTTCATGCTCGAGCTCTTCCGTCACATCGGTCCGGATACAGACGTTCCTGCCGGTGATATTGGTGTGGGCAAGCGCGAGATCGGCTTCCTCTACGGAATGTATAAGAAGATCAAAAACGAAGCCACAGGGGTCCTGACAGGGAAGGGACTGGAGTGGGGCGGAAGCTTAATCCGTCCTGAAGCAACCGGATTCGGAACGGTTTACTTCGCAGAAGAGATGCTCAAAACCAAAGGCCAGAGTTTCGATGGCAAGACGGTGTTGGTTTCCGGCTCTGGAAACGTATCTCAATTTGCCATTCAAAAGGTCAACGATTTGGGCGGAAAGGTTGTAACAGCCTCAGATTCAGACGGCTTTATCCATGATCCAGATGGAATAAGGGGAGAGAAATGGGAATATCTCATGGAACTCAAGAACATCAAACGGGGAAGGATCAGTGAATATGCCGAAGAGTTTGGAGTGAAATACTATCCCGGAGCACGTCCCTGGGGGATTCCCGGTGATGTCGCCCTGCCTTGCGCCACTCAGAATGAGATCAATGGCGAAGAAGCCCGCACTCTGATCAAAAACGGCTGTATCTGCGTTTCCGAGGGAGCAAACATGCCCACAACTCCCGAAGGCGTGGAACTCATCCTGGATGCCAAGATTCTCTATGGTCCCGGCAAAGCTGCCAATGCCGGTGGTGTTGCCACCTCAGGGCTGGAAATGACCCAGAACTCCATGAGAATCTCCTGGTCCAGAGAAGAAGTGGATGCCAAATTGCACAGCATCATGAAAGCCATCCATGAATCCTGCGTGCAATATGGAAAGAAAGACAACTTCACAAACTACGTCCGCGGTGCCAATGTGGCAGGCTTCATAAAGGTAGCCAATGCCATGATGGATCAAGGATTGGTATAATAAAGATCTAAGTATAAGAACTGGATGTCCGGGGATATTATATCTCCGGACATCTTATCAAAGAGGAAGATTTGACACAGAAGGAAATACACAGTGACTCCGCCATTCTTGCAGCTTTAACAGAGCGGATTAAGGAACTTGACTGCCTCTATCAGATTGGAGACATCTCGCATCAACCAGATCTGGAATACAGGGAGGTCTTGAGCCGAATAATCAGCATCATCCCTCCTGCCATGCAGTATCCGGAGCTGGCAACTGCCAGATTAATGATCGATGGAGATTCCATCAGCTCTCACCCCGTTGTCCAGGGTCCAGTTCAGATCAGTGCCGAGGTGGAAGAGAACTTCCGCAAATGCGGCCTTCTGGAAGTGTTTTACCAGCCCCAATCCGATGGCTCAATCCCAGCATTTCTTCCCGAAGAAGAGAGGCTCCTGCGCTCTATTGCCCACCAGATCTCACTGGTTGTGGAGCGGAAAAGCATCGAAGAAAACAATAGCAAGCTGCAGGATCAATTGCGCCATGCCGACCGCCTTGCCACCATTGGCCAGCTAGCTGCCGGCATTGCTCATGAGATAAACGAGCCTCTCACAAACATCCTGGGCTTTGCTCAGCTCATAGACGAAAATGAGGATATCCCCGCTTTGGTGCATGAAGATGCAAAACACATTATCAATTCCACGCTGCATGCCAGAGAAGTGATCCGTAAACTGATGCTCTTTTCCCGTCAGGTTCCTCCCAATAAAACCGAAGTAGATCTAAACAAGCTGATAGTCGATGGTCTTTACTTTCTGGAAAGCCGTTGTGAACGACAACAGATCAGCATAGAGAAAGAGCTGGATAAAGCCAATCCCACCATTGTGGCAGATCCCAGCCAGATACACCAGGTTATGGTAAACCTGGTGGTCAACTCCATGCAAGCCATGCCCGATGGCGGCGTCATAACCCTGGGAACAAAGAAACAAGACAAGAGAGTCCTCTTCTATGTGGCCGATACAGGGTCTGGAATGAGCAAGGAAGTCCTGGAGAAAGTCTTTATTCCTTTTTATACAACCAAAGACATTAATCAAGGCACTGGACTGGGTCTATCGGTTGTCCACGGGATCGTTACAACACATAATGGAAAAATAGAGGTTGACAGCAGTCCGGGCAAAGGCTCTTGTTTCAAAATCTACTTTGAGGTGAATAATGCCTGATACAAAAACCAAGATTCTGATCGTGGACGATTCCCCCGATACCCTGATGATGCTGGATCGGAAAATGAAATCCAGAGGCCTGGACTGCGTGAGCGTGGAAAGCGTTTCCAAAGCCATTGAAGTGCTGGACCGGGAGGAGATAGATCTCGTCCTTACCGATTACAAGATGCCCAAACACAGTGGCTTGGATCTGATCCACTATATCAAAGACCGCAAACCTCAGATCCGGGTGATCATGATCACCGGGTTCCCCACCATCGAAGGCGCTGTGGAAGCCGTGAAAGTGGGGGCAGAAGAGTATCTCACCAAGCCCTTCACTGATGGAGAGCTCTTCGGGGCCATCTCCAGCGCTCAGGCAAAGATCCTGCAGAGCAGGCTTTCCCGCAAGTCTGTTACATCCACACCAAACCCCTATGGCATGGTGGGAAACTCACCTGTAATGACGAAAGTTTACAACAGCATCAAGAAGTCCTCGGCAAACAACGCCACTGTCCTGATCCACGGCGAAAGCGGAACAGGAAAAGAACTGGTTGCCAGAGCCATTCACTACCATTCCAAGCGCAGCAAAGCCCCCTTTGTTCCTGTGAATTGCGGTGCAATCCCCGAAACTCTTTTGGAAGCGGAGCTCTTTGGCTATACCAAGGGCTCTTTCACCGGAGCCACAGAAACCCGGGCCGGATACTTCCTCACAGCCGATGGCGGCACCATCTTCCTGGACGAGATCAGCGAGACATCGCTAACTATGCAGGTGAAGCTGCTGCGAGTCTTACAGGATAAACAGGTGAGTATGATCGGTTCCAAGAGTCCGCGCCCTGTAAATATCCGCGTCATCGCTTCCACCAATAAAGACTTGCAAAATCTGATCCGGCAGGGTAGCTTCAGGGAGGATCTCTTCTACCGTCTGAACGTTCTGCCCATACTGGTTCCTCCGCTGAGAGAGCGCAATGGCGATATCAACGGCTTAATCTTTCATTTTCTGGAGAAGTATTCCCGGGAAAATGCCCAGAATGCTCCGAGCATCAGTGATGAAGTCCTGGATGCTCTGAATAAGTATCATTGGCCGGGTAATGTGCGAGAGCTGGAAAACCTGATCTACAGACTAGTTGTGATGAGTGATGATAATCGCATTACCAGGAAAGATCTTCCAGACTATATGAAATTCCAGATTCACAGTGCCAAAGATCTCACTCGCAGCCTGGAGGAAGTGGAGAAAGATTATGTCCAGGATGTTCTGCGCTCTGTGGGAGGCAATAAAAGCCAGGCTGCCAAGATCCTCAAGATTGATCGTAAAACCTTGCACAACAAGCTTAACCTATATGAAGAGGAATAGACTATGCTGATGGATTTGATTTGTAAGAACCGTAGTTACCGCCGTTTTGACAATACTCACAAGCTCACCAGAGCTTGTCTGGAAGGCCTTGTAGAGGCTGCCCGGCTCAGTGCCTCCGCTGCCAATCTGCAAGTGCTGAGGTTCTTTCTGGCTCATGAAGAGAAAGCTCTCCAGAGCATCTTTCCGCATCTAAAATGGGCAGGCTATATGCCGGATTGGGATGGCCCAGAGCCCGCTGAACAACCCACTGGCTACATCGTGATCCTCTCTCCTCCGGGTGCCTCAAAGTACTACCTGCTGGATACAGGGATCGTAAGCCAAAGCATCCTTTTGGCTGCAACGGAACAGGGATTGGGAGGCTGCATGTTTGCTTCCTTCCAACCAGAAGCCCTGCATAAGGAGCTGAATTTACCCAAGGAGTATGAGATAATATTGGTGATAGCTTTGGGTAAACCAGCAGAGACGGTGCAGGTGGATCCTGTAGATGCAAATGGAAACATCAAATACTATAGGGATGCGGAAGGCGTCCACCACGTTCCCAAACGGGCTCTCAAGGACTTACTGCTGAACTAAGCTTTATCTGATTGTAACGTAGATACCAGCTTCTCTACCCTTTTGCTTCTGGTCTCGGGTCGTTTTGCCTCGTTGATCCAGGCAATATCCTCTTTCTGATGGGAGTATGACCACTTTTCCCACTTCGCAATCAAGCCGGCAGCATCCAATGCGGCTCGGACATCCTCCGGTAATTCTACTTTGCGAGGCTCAAGATCCCGTTCAATGATCATTTTGATCTTGTCTCCCGCCTTGTAGCCCGTGGCATCTCGCATCTCCGCATTGAAGACCATCATCAGCTCACCCGCATATCGTGCCAGGTTGCGCAGGAACTGCTTGCCATCTATTGTGATGACCACAGGTATTCTGCCCTTGCTGCCAAACACTGCCTGCGTATCGATATCAAAGATCATAAAGGCAGAGCCGGGATACTGCGGCTCATGCAGAAGCTCCTGCTCCAGAATGATTTTATTGGGATAAGCGCTAAAGTCTGTTTCTTTCTTCATTGATACTCCTTGGAACAAGATAGCCTGATACCTATTGTATGGCAAGATAGAACGCAGATGAAAGGATCGACGGAGTCAGCAAGGATTGTTATATACCGCAATTGATCACTAATAAAAAGAGCATCAATGGACGCGAATCTTTGTGTAAAACGTTCTGGATTGGAGACGTCCCCGTCTCCATTGCCCGCTCGCGGGCAATAGCCCTGAAAGGGGGGGGTACACCATAAATCTTGTCTATCCGGCGCATGACCCGGGGTTCCGCTCCTCCACCCCAATAAACGCAAGCGGTTTTCTGCTCCGGTCGCTTCACCCCGGGCTATAGAATATCGCTCCTCCGGAGCTTGCGGGCAGACAAACAGGTCTGCCCCTACAAGTTAGTAGTGAAAAGTTAATGGTGAATAGAGGTAGCAGCAGTCTCCCAGCTTCACACTTACATTCTGTTCACTGATCGCAGTTCACTGTTCACTAACATGGCACTCTTTTGAAACCCAGCTCATACTCATGTGACACGCATGATTTTATATGGGTGTCACATGGGTGTCACATGGGTGTCTCATGCGTGTCGTCTCTGTTGGAGATGGGATAGGGTGACCCTATTTGAATCCTGTACTGAGGTTGCATGAGGCAGATCTGGCAGAGTCTTACCATCTGCAAGTGGCACGAAACGCTTATTTCACAGAGTCGTTAGCAGAGCTGGGTCCTATTGCGGGAACTTCCTATGCTTTGAGTGGATTGGATCCTTACTGCTGGTATTATTGGAGGGTTTCGGCAGGAAATAGCTTTGGGCGCAGCCTCTACTCCACTTCCAGAAGATTCAGGACTGGTGATTGGGTGGCAAACAACGATGATACTGAAAGCCCCCAGCCCCTCTCTCTAAGTGCTATCTATCCCAATCCTTTCAATCCGGAAGCTCGGGTCAGTATCTTTCTGCCGAAGTCCGGAGAGGTGAAGCTGGACGTCTATAATCTGCGAGGGCAATTAGTTGCGAGGTTGTATAACGGGGTTCTGAGCCAGGGCACACATAGCTTCAGTTGGGATGCTACCGATGAGTTTGGCATCAGCCAAGCTTCCGGAATATACATATTTAGATTGTCACATGGTGGTAACCATCTAACCAGGAGAGCAATACTGCTGAAGTAAGCTTTCGGCTCTTTATGTCCGGATCAACGCTTCAATCCAGTGTTGATCCGGGCTGCTTTCTTGAACCGGGCTAAACTTTGGGTTGACACAAAGATTGGGGTTTTTAACGTGGTCAGAAGGAATATAAATCAAAACAAAAAAGGATAAATGGAGGAATCATGTCCGACAATCTAGTTTACGGAAAGATCAGTTCCCAAGAAGCGATGGAGCTCGAAGAAAAGTATGGCGCGCATAACTATCATCCGCTGCCGGTAGTACTGGCCAAGGGTGAGGGCGTGCATCTCTGGGATCCGGAAGGAAACCATTATTACGACTTCCTTTCTGCCTATTCAGCCGTCAATCAGGGACACTGCCATCCCAAGATCGTGAATGCTCTGATCGACCAAGCCAAAGAGCTTACACTCACTTCCCGCGCCTTCTTCAACAATAAGTTAGGCGAGTATGAGAAGTTCATCACCGATTATTTTGGTTATGACATGGTGCTTCCCATGAACTCGGGTGCTGAGGGAGTGGAAACTGCTCTGAAGCTGGCCCGCAAGTGGGGCTACACCGTGAAAGGCATCGAGAAAGACAATGCCATCATTATTTTCTGTGAGAATAACTTCCATGGTCGCACACTCTTTGTGGTCTCTGCTTCAACCGATCCGGATTGCTACGATGGCTTTGGCCCTTTCCTTCCCGGTATTATGAAGATTGCCTACAATGATGCCAATGCTCTGGCGGATGCCCTGGTAAAACATGGCAAGAATGTGGCTGCTTTCATCGTGGAACCCATCCAGGGAGAAGCCGGTGTCTTTGTGCCGGATGAAGGCTATCTAAAGAAGTGCTACGAGCTTTGCAAAGAGCATAATGTGCTCTTTATCGCCGATGAAGTGCAGACCGGTATTGCCCGTACGGGCAAGCTTTTGGCTTGTGATTATGAAAACGTCCGTCCGGACATTCTGATTCTGGGAAAAGCCATATCCGGTGGTGTGTTGCCTGTATCTGCAGTTTTGGCAGATCGTGACATTATGCTCACTATCAAACCGGGACAACATGGTTCCACCTTTGGCGGTTTCCCGCTGGCTTGCGCTGTTGCCAAAGCTGCTCTGGAAGTAGTTGAAGAAGAGAAGCTCTCCGAGCGTGCTTTCACCCTGGGTGAGAGATTCCGCGCCTCTCTAAGAGCTATCAATCATCCGATGTTGAAGCTGGTACGCGGTCGTGGCCTGCTCAATGCCATCGTGGTTGAACCCAAGGATGGAGTGGAAGCCTGGGATGTTTGTCTGATGCTCAAAGAAAAGGGTATCCTTTGCAAACCTACTCACCGGCACATAATCCGTCTGGCACCTCCATTGGTAATCACCGAGCAGGAGCTGGATGAATGCGCTGCCATCATCAAAGGCGTCTTTGAAACCCTGTAATATTCAGGAACTAATTGCTCAGTCCCGTATTCTTGCGGGACTGAGCTGTTCATTATACCCGGGAGAATTGTGGTAGCAGCAGATTTTCGCAGTGGTTTTGTATGTATTGTGGGCAAACCCAATACAGGAAAATCCACGCTCATGAACCGAATCTTAGAGCAAAAGCTCTCAATCACCAGTCCCAAACCCCAGACTACCCGCTATGCCATCAAGGGGATCTGGAACGATGAGAAGCATCAGATAGTCTTTGTGGATACTCCTGGCTATCTGAAGCCGCGTTATGAGATGCAGCGCAAGATGCTCAAGATCTGGAGCGATGCCTTCAAGGACGTGGATCTCATTATCTTCATGGCGGATATCCGCAATTTCCCCACGGAGTATGATCTGGAAGTGCTGGATCATCTGAAGCATCTGAAGAATCCGCAGCTAGCGGTCTTCAATAAGATCGACGGATTGCAATCTTATGATGCAGACAAGCTCAAGAGCTATCTGCCGGACTCAATAACCGAGACTCATTTTGTGTCTGCTTACACCGGTGAGAACCTGCCAGGTTTGCTGGAATCCCTCACAGCCTTTATCCCCTACCATGAGCCCTATTACGAGGAGGATCAGCTTTCGGATTTGCCTATGCGGTTCTTTGCCAGGGAAGTGATCCGGGAGGGAATCTTCCATCTTTTGGAGCAGGAACTGCCTTATGCTGCCGCAGTGTTGATAGATCGCTACACAGAACTTCCGGACAAGGTTGTGATCAATGCCGTGATCTGGCTGGAGCGTCACTCACAAAAGGTGATCCTCATCGGAAAGAACGGCATGCAGTTAGCAAAGATCAGGGAGTATGCAGAGCGTCAATTGGCAGCTTTTCTGGGGTTGGAAGTGCAGGTTCATCTATGGGTAAAGATCAATCCAAACTGGCGTAAGAAGGCCTCATCCCTGAAAGAGCTTGGTTTTGAGTGAAAAATCTATTGACATAATCCGGTGATTCTCATGCTGTGCAGTATCTGTGGCCTGTGTTTGTTTTTATATTTTTCACAGATTATGAGTTTTAGTTGGGAATATGCTTTCAATGGATCCAGTGCATAGAATCCTGGTCATAGATATCGGGAATACAAACACCAATTGTGCCGTTTTCGAGGGTGAGAAACGGATTGCTTCCTTTATTGTGGAGTCACTCCGGGACTTGTCTGTTCAATCTGTCTCTTCTCAATTAAGTAAGCAATTAGCCAGCACTCCAACCCTTGATTATGCTGTCATGGCAAGTGTGGTTCCATCTTTAACATTGGTGTGGAAGCAAGCGCTGGAACAGGATATGGGTTTGAAACTCTATATCATAGATGGCAACAGCCCTCTCGGCATGAAGTATCCCTATCCCGATCCCTCTTATATAGGGCCTGATTTGGTAGTCAATGCTTATGCTGCCTGGAAGCTCTATCAGCGAAACTGCCTGGTAATAGATTTGGGTACTGCTACAACAATCCAACTCATCAACTCCGATGGCTACTATGAAGCTGCAACCATCATTCCGGGAATGAAGACTGCTGCTGATAACCTTATACACAGGGCAGCAATGCTGGATGAAGTCGTGCTGAAGTTTCCCAATCAGGTTATGGGACAGAACACCACGGATGCTCTGCTATCCGGGATTGTGCTGGGTCACTGCCTGATGCTGGAAGGCTTCATAGCTCGCATCAAAGCCGAGTATCAGCAGAAAGCTCCACTTTTTATCATTCTGACCGGTGGGCTTGCTGCCCTGATCGCTCCCGGTATGAAATCAGTGGATTTGGTCAATCAGGAACTGACCCTGACCGGCTTGAGACTGGCTGGAGAAGAGCTGAGGAATAAGGGTCTCTGATGGCACAAAGAAGCAGCTTTCAAAACATCTGGCTAAGACTCTTCTGGCTAGCCTTGACCGTGAGCGGGATGGGCTGTCTGGCCGCCAGTATGGTTCCCCGTTTGTATCTGGAAGGCTACGCTCCCATTGTGAATAACCAAAGAGATATCTATAAGATAAACAAAGGCTTGAACTTCAATAAAACCCAGCCTTACAGAATCCAGGGCATGGCTCCCACCCGTAAAGATAACTACGATCCAGTTACCAACACCATCAAAGTATCTCAAAAGGCCGATACCTTTCTGATAGCACCCGAGCTGGTAATCCCTCTGGATGTCTATGTGGCAAATCTCCGCCGCAAAGTCTTCCGCTCCACTCTGATGGCTCACGGCCGCACCCGTTCCCAGGCAGAACAAGCCACCCAAACCGGATTAATCCGGGAGTTTGTGATAGAACTCCCCACCATTGCTATGCCCAGAGCCGTGCAAAGAGTCTTTGGCACACGAGCCGGTAGGCTGAATCTGGACGGCACTCAGAAGATAACTATATCGGGCAGCACAACCAAGCGTAAAAGAGTTCCCATCTGGGAGACCAGCAATAATGCCAGATTTGACCTCAAGATGCAGCAGGAAACCAACCTGAGGCTCACTGGCACGATAGGGGAGAAGATAGCGGTCAACCTGAAGTACAACTCTGCCATGGACGAGCAGATCTTCAATCCCAACAACATCAATATCAAATACACCGGCGATGAAGATGAACTGCTGAATAGCGTCGAAGCCGGAAACATCACACTCTCACTCTCAGGTTCACGTTACATCAGCTATAGCACCCGCTCTCAGGGACTCTTTGGGGTCACCTCCAAGCTCAAGTATGGCAATCTTGATCTTTCTGTGATCGCCAGTAAAGAAGAGGGTGAGAAAAACACCCAGACCTATGTGGGTACCAGCCAGGCAGATTCAACCATCTTCCGCAGTAAAGACTACAGCACCAGAACATTCTACTATATAAACGATCCCTACGAGCTCTACAGCCTCTACTCTGCTGCGGACATGGGACCCAACATTCCGGAAGGGTATCTGAACAATGCCATCAAGACCGATAACACAGGGGCTTGGCAAATCCAGAATCCTAATCTCTTGCCAGCCAACGGCACAGTAAAGCTCTATCTGGATGATGCCAACACCATTAACGACGGGATCACAGCCGATGAAGGTGACCCGGTATATACAAGTGAAACAGAATTCTACACACCCTACTATGAAGAACTGACCGAAGGTACGGACTTCGTAACGGACTACTCAACGGGAGTGATCCAGGTTCTCCGAGCTGTGAGTAGGCTTCAGACTCTGGCAGTCCGCTATGTTCAGCGAGATGGTACGCCTGTGCCTGCCAATAGCAATGTGGAAGACGGTCTCCGTCATGCCAAGCCGATCCGAAAACAGAACCAGGGTTACGACCCGGGCAATTCCTTTAGCGTCTGGCATTACCAGATGCGCAATGTTTACAACCTGAATAAGACCAATATCAAGAACGATGGTTTCACACTGCAAATCTACACCGAGAATGTGGATCGCACCAGAGTTTACAACGTCCCAGACAGCCTGGCAGTGGGACAGATAATCACTTATACAGACTATCTCCGCATGGACAGCACAGGTGATGGCCTCATCAATGGCGATGACAACACAGTCAACCTAGCTCGTGGCTTGGTCTTTATTCCCTTCATAGAACCCTTCCGTCCTCTGGGTGAAGAGGAAGTTTATGAAGATGAAAACGAATTTCTCTACAGTACAGATCTACTGTTTTATATCTCGGTTAAAGGCAAGATAGGACGTGAATCCATAGAACTAGCCCAAGGTGGAATACTCCGGGGGAGCGTCCGGGTGATGGTAAATTCCCGCGTTCAAAGGGAAAACATCGACTACTTGGTGGATTATGACTTTGGCAGGATTACCTTCCTGTCTTCAGAAGGCAAAGATCCAGACGCTAAGATCGAGATAGATTATGAATACCGCAGCGCTTTTGCCGTGGCAAAAAAGAATCTGGCTGGCCTGAGAGCGGATTGGAACCTCACTGATTATGCCAAGCTGGGTGGAACTCTGATCTATCGTTCCGAAAGCGTGAGTGATAAACGACCCCGCATTGGCAGTGAAAACATTGAGATGTGGATGGCAGATGTTGATGGCTCGATCAACCTCAAGCCCATGTTTCTGACCCGCTGGTTGGATGCCCTGCCGCTAATCCGTACCAATGCAGAATCTCGCATATCTCTTTCCGGAGAAATAGCTTACACAATCCCCAGAATCTATGGAGATCCCGATACCAAAGCTGGCATTGCATACATTGACGATATGGAATCCATCGTGGATTCCTACCCTATGGGTTCATCTCTGAGCACCTGGAGCCTGGGGTCGAAACCCTGGGGGACTTCTCTGGCCAAGGGCAGAACCATCTGGTACAACCCCAAGAACATTCGCAGAGAGCAATTGGAAGATCCCCTCACCCTGACAGCCCGCGAAAAGGCCGAAACAGTTACAGTGCTGGCAATGAAGGTTTTCCCAACCGATATGGGACTGCCTGGTTCAACGGTTTGGAGCTGGGGCGGGATCATGAAGTACTTGGGAAATCAGCTCGACTTCTCTCAAAAGAAGTACATCGAAGTGCTGGTGAAACTGGATGTCCCATCCAGCAGCCCCACTCCCAATGCCATCCTTCACTTTGATTTGGGAGATTTGAACGAAGATTTCTACACAGAGAGCGGCGGCTCGGGCAAACTGAACAAGGAAGACTTAAATAACGACGGTGTTCTCTCTCTTGGCGAAGACAACGGTCTGGACGGGATAGCGCACGGTGAGCCCGGGCACGATCCCAACGATGTGGCTTCCAACCAAATAGACAGTTCCACCGGAGACTATCCTCACATCAACGGTACAGAGGCCAATGGAGTCCTGGATACTGAAGACCTGGATAGCAACGGTGTACTCAATACTCTGGACAGATATTTCTCCTATGCTGTTTCACTGAATGACTCTCTGCATCTGGAAAACATCAATCACGATGGCTGGCGCCTCTACCGCATTCCGGTGTCCGATCCGGCCTTCTACCAGATAGTGAATAACTCTTCCACTGGTATCCAACCCACCCTGAAGAAGGTCTCCTTTGCCAGAATATGGCTGGAAACAGACGAGGTTGCAAAGGTCTTGATTGCCGACGCTTCTGTGGTGGGGAACAAATGGCAGGACTTTCAGATTCGGGATTCCGCCGGTGTCCCTCTCAGTCAGTCTGACCTACTACTCTTCAACACCTCATATATCACAGGAATAGTAAACAATCAAAAGAACAGAATGCACTACACTCCGCCTCCCGGAACTGTGTTCATCGAGGATAGGAGAGAGACCAACGAATCTGCCCTGAGTCTCTCCCTTACCAACCTTCAACCCGGTGATCAGTGCCTCCTGCGCCAGAAACTTTTTGATCCCTACAACCTCCTCTCCTACAACAAGGTGAAGTTCTGGATCTATCCCGAGACCCAGGACAACCAAAATACTTACCCGGATTCTCTGGATATCATCTTCCGGGTGGGAGCAGATTCCCTGCACTATTACGAGATCAAGCAACGAGTCAAAGTCAACGATTGGCAACACAAGATGCAGGAAGAGCTGTGGGGCGACTTTGTGTACCAGTTACAAGAGCTATCTTCTTTGAAACAGATAGATCCGGCGGCTACTCAGGGTTCGCAGGATTATGGCACCTACACGCTTTCTTTTGTGGGTAACCCGGTACCCACTCTCACCAATATCCGTGAGATCTATTTTGGCATCTCCAATCCAGAAGATATTGCCAATCCTAAAGCCTATTCGGGAACGATCTTCTACAACGATCTCCGTCTCTCAGACCCTTATCAGGATATTGGTATTGCCAAGAGACTTTCCCTCAATACCGTGTTGGCAGATCTAATGACTTTCGATGTGGACTATGAGGATAAGAGCGAAAACTTCAATCCCACCATCCAAAGAGGCAGATCAAACACTTTCACCAGCCTGAGAAGCCTCACGATCAACAACCGTTATTTCCTGGGTAAATTCTTCCCCCAAAGCTGGGGCGTCGATATGCCACTCAACCTGAACCGAACCTATAGTCTGGGTGTACCCCGCTTTCGGGCAAATTCTGATCTGCTGCGGGAGAGCATTACTGATGAAGAGGAAAAGGATCGGGAGATGAACGAAAGCCTGGTCTATTCTGCAGATATAGCTCTCAGCCAGAGAACAGCTCCAAGCAATAAGATCTTGCTCTACACTCTTTACCGCACCTCATTCAGTGCCCGATACGAGGATTCATCCCGGCGCACACCCACCACCAAGGATGACATTCGAGCCTGGCGCGGAACGCTGAATTACAACCTCAGTTTCTCTCCGGACAAGGTGAGCTTCCCTGTCTTTGGCAACTATCGCTTTGCCTGGTTCCCAACCACCTGGAACAACAGCTTCACCTTTAACGCCAACCTACCCAATAGCTTTAACTGGGAAACCCGAGAAGGTGTGCTGGGCTGGCATCCCAGAGCTCAAACTCTGAGTAGCAGATTACTCACAACGGACAACAACATAAACTGGGCTCTGCTCAGTGATCTTAGTGCCAGACTGAGGCTCAATACCAAGCGTGATCTCCTGCAAAAGAATTACTGGGAGTCACTCAATCTGGGCAAGGAAACCGAGTATGTTCAGGATGCCGAGCTTTCTTACAATCCGAACTACCTTGCCAATGTCTTAACTTTTAGCTCCACCTTGGGAACCAAATTCTCCGAATACCAAAAGAAATACACACAGAATGTGGAAGGTCAACCGGAAGATTACTTCCAGAGTGATGGCGGGAACCTGAGGAACATCCGAGCCAGCCTCACACTGCAAAACGCAAACTTTTTGGGCAACCTGGCACGCAACATGCAGCAGAGTCACAGACGTAGAGCTGAGGAACGGGAACAGAATCGCCTCCGGGAAGAAGCTCAGGCCGATAGCTCCGGGGCACAGTCTTCTCCGGAAGAACCCCGGGATGGCTCTGAACCAGAGATCAAAGAAGATGAATTGAAGCCCGATCCCGAAGAAGAACGTCGCCTGGAAGAAGAGCGACGTAGGGAAGAGGAAAGACGTAGGGAAGAGGAACGTCTCCGCGGAGAAATGATGCCCGGTGAAGAGATTAAAGAACCCGAATTCCCTGGGGAAGAACCTCGCTATGAAGAGCCTGGTGCCCAGCCCAACGAAGGGGAAACCAGAAGGCCTGAATCTGCCGGAATACACCTGCCTTCGCTATTAATTGGTTATCTTGCCAAGCTCAAGAATCTGAACCTCTCTTATCAAAACAGCTATTCCATGAACTATATTAGGAAAGAAGAGCGTCCTCCCTTTGCCTTCCAAATTGGCTTGCCTCACACTGTGGCTCCCGATTTTCTGGATGCTACCACTAACGATAATACCCTGTCGCTATCCTCCGGATTGAATCTGGGACGCAATTTTGACAGCATGTTGAGCTATTCTTACAGCATCAACAAGCGTTATTCCAGTGCCAGCAACCAAACTGTGTCCACCACTTTTCCGGATCTGACTCTCACTTTCATGGGTTTCGATGGTTGGTTCGGCTTAAATCGTTATCTCACCGGATCACGGCTCAATAGCGGCTTCCAGCTTACCAATCGCCAGACCGGAGATGTCAATTGGGAAAGACCCAAGCAGGAGACTCTCACCACCTCGCTCAACCCGCTGCTGGGCTTCACGACCAACGTAATGAATGCTCTGAGCGTAAACCTGAGCTACTCCGTATCTCACTCTGTCAATACTACGGATATGGAAAGCTATGATATTATAAAAACCACAGATACCCAGACCTTCAATAGCAACTTCTCCTATTCGCTCCGGGCTGGAAGAGGCTTCACTATCCCCTTCACCAAGAGGCGCATACATATCAGCAACGAGCTTAGTTCTACCCTGCAAATAGCTTACGAACGCAGCTTTGACGAAACTAAGGGTAGAGAGGCTACCCAGGTGGATCGGGATACCAGTCGTTTTGCCATCACTCCCGGAGCAACCTACCAATTTGACCGCAATATCCGCGGAGGACTCACTGGCTC
>JAEZUG010000099.1 GCA_023421135.1 Candidatus Cloacimonadota bacterium
GGCTTACAGGACCCGGGCTGTGAAGTCTTTGGCGGCAAGGATTCCTGCGGCGGCTGCGATTGGCTCATGGCACCCTACAAATTGCAATTGGAGTGGAAGGACGCCTTGCTGCACTCCGTCTTTGATAGCTTCATCGATCCCACGTTGATCCGCTCCATAAAGGCATCACCGCAAGAGAGGTTCTACCGTAATAAAGCTTTCTTCCCGGTCAGTTCTGCCAAAGGCCGCCTGTATTATGGCATGTATCAGAGCTGGACGCACAACGTTATCCCGCACAAGCAGTGCCAGATCCAGATGCCGGTTTTTGATCGGATTGCCCAACGGGTGATAGAGCTGGCGCAGAAGGCGGGAACACAGGCTTATCAGGAACAAAAACATGCCGGAAACCTGCGTCAGATTGGGATGCGCAGTTCAGCCGACGGCTCTGAGATAGTAGTGGTTATTGTGACCAAGAGTGCCCGGCTGCCCTTCACCCAGCTTCTGGTGAAGCATCTCTGCCACGAGTTTCCCCAGATTGTGGGGATTGTGCAAAACATCCAGCGGGAACGCAGCAATGTGATCCTGGGCAAAGATGACCGTCTGCTCTGGGGCAAACCCTTCATCACGGAGAAGATATTGGGACAGAGCTTCAGGGTTCATTACCGTAGCTTCCTGCAGGTCAATCCCGGCACCTCGGCCTTAATCCTGCAGGATATGAAGAATCTGGTTGATGCTAAAGACCGGGTACTGGATGCCTACAGCGGGATTGGCACGATAGGACTGTCTCTGGCTGATAAAGCTGCAAAGCTTCTTCTGATTGAGGAAGTGCCCGAAGCCGTTGAAGATGCTACCCGCAATGCTGAGATCAATCAGATACGTAACGCAGAGTGCCAGACGGGTAAGGTGGAGGAGCTTTTGCGCAAGAGCCTCCGCAGCAGCTTTGATACCATCATATTTGATCCTCCCCGGGCTGGGCTGGATGATTCCATCCCGCCTCTGGTGGCCAAAGCAGGAATACACCGGGTGCTGTATCTTAGCTGCAATCCCATGACTCTGGCGCGGGATTTGAAAGCCTTCTTCTCCAAGGGATACAAGCTGGTGGAGCTCCAGCCCTATGACATGTTCCCACAGACCTGGCACATTGAGACTTTGGTTGTGCTGCAGAGGTGTTCTTGAGGATTCGGAGCTTGTGTCTGCTTCTGATGCTGGTAGCATTGGCTGTTATCTCAGCCTGTGATCTCACCAAGCCGCAAGATAACGAAACTCTGGTTCGTGAGCAACTGGCTGCTTTTGAGCATGCCTTCAACATCAAGGATCCGGCGGCTATGATGGCTTTGGTGCATCAGGGATACTTTCATAACAATCTGAACTACTGGAACTTCAACCAGATCTGGCAGGATCGGATGGCGCAGTATGCCCTTCTGGAGATCAGGGAGATCAGCATCGTCTTCTCCGGAGATTACGCCACGGTAAGCATGCGGCTGGATTTTATCGATCCGGAGGGAGGCCAGAGCTATCTGGAGCCTCAAACCAACGGCGACATCTCCTATTTCTATTTCACAGGCAGCACCTGGAAGATCTGTGGCAAGGACTATTATCCTGGGAGGAAGTAGGTGAAAGAGAGCTGGTTTTATACTCAGGAAGGCATCAGCAAGGGACCGGTTAGTTCCGAGAAGATTGCTGATCTGGTGCTCAAAGGCAAGCTTAGGAAGAGCGATAGTGTACAGGCTATGTCCACCGGTCTCTGGGTAAAGATCTCAGAGCTGGCAGAGATCCAGGAGATCATCAACCGACCTTTGGCCAAACCGCTGATCAATGAGCAGGCAGCCTTGAAACTCAAGACCTTTATGGACGAACAGGCCATGAAACAAGAGCTGGAGTATGTGGATCTCAAACCCATCTTCTGGGTCACGAGCTGGAAGCTGATTCCGCTCTGGGCAGTGCTGAGTTTGGGAGTGTATCAGTTATATTGGTTTCTGCGACAATGGCTTGCCCGTCCGCGAGGCTGGAGCAAAAAGAACGACCTGCTCTCCGGACTCAGCATCATGATTCTTTTCTTTCCATATACCATCTTCTTTTCGATCGAGTCCGAGCCGCATTTTCGCAAGACCCGGCTCCTCCCGTATCGGCCAACCCTTCTGGCCACGATCTGGATTCTGGGAGAGCTTTTGGGGATGAATGCCTTCCAATTCCCGATTGCCAGGTGGATTGCAGCGCTGCTTAGCCTGCTCTTTTTCATTATGTCTGTCTGGCCTCTGATGGTGATGCAGCGCTATATCAACGAGTGTAATGCGCTTTTGGGAAGAGCGAAATAGGCTTTAGCTGAGCCGCAAAAAGTGCTCCCAGATATCATCCGGAACCCGGGCAGGCTTTCCATTTCGCACATGCACCACATAGATATGAGCTCTGAGACAGAGCTCTCCGGCAGAGTTGTAAACTTCCTGTAACCACTTGGAGCGGGCTCGGTTAAGCTCCAGAATCTGGCTTTTGACAGTGACGTAATCTTCCAGCATGGCAGCTTTGATATATTCCAATTCCACCCTGTGGATATAGACGTGCCAGCCCAGATCCTGCATTTTCTGCACCGGCATCTCCACGTCGATGAGGGCTTCACTGCGGCATTCTTCCAGAATGTGCAGGTAATTGGCATTGTTGAGGTGACCATAGATGTCACACTCGAACCCATATATTCTACGGCTATAATCTTTTATCATGTTTGATATCCTTCTTGAGCTATCATGGCTCCAAGATCGGCAAACCATGTTTTACTGTCAAGACTTGTCACTCCCTAATACGACACCCATGAGACACCCATGTGACACCCATGTGACACCCATGTAAACTCATGCGTGTCATATGAGTATTCTATGAGTATTCTATGAGTATTGAGTAAGGGAGTAAAAACAGTCCAATGAAGGGAAAACTGTAGAACCGCATAACATTGCAAAGAGGGTTTCAAGTTTGGATTTTTAGCTTGACAAGTATCGGGTAGAAGCTATCTGTGCTACTTGAGAATGAATAGATGAATTTAAGGAGATATAGATGCTGACCATTGACTGGAAAGAGAGGCTGGATAAGGATACTGAGGATTATTTTCGCGATAAGCTGCCCAAGAAGGATTATGATTTTGAGATCATCTTCATCGCTTATCCTGAAAGGGTCAATGGTAAAATTCCATCAGATGTGATAATTCACGTGGCAAATTCCCTGCTTAAGTGCATGGGTAAGAATCATGAGCAGTATGCTCCCTTTATCAAACACCTCTGGGCTCGTAAAGGCGAATATGGCAGGCTGGCTTTTGCGCATATCATCAGCAAGCTTTTCCCCAAACGCCCCATGTCTTATTTGCCGCTCCTGGAAGCTGCCCTGGCGGATTCTAATCATGCAGAAATGAACATGATTATGGAGAAGGTGATGCTTCCTCTCTTGAAGAAGGCGCCCCAGAAGTATCTCCCCCAGATTTATGCCTGGTCAAAATCCGGCACCCCGGAGCTCCGCAAGCAGGCAATGATCACCGCCATCAAGCTCATAAAGAAGGTTCCGGAGCAATTGCGGGAAGTGTTTTCCCACTATCAGCACCTCTGGTATTATCCTCTGGAAGATAGCATCGCAGAGCACATTCTGCTCTTTAAGACGGTTAGCAAGCTGGATCCGGAATACTTCCTGGAGGTTGCCCGGTCTTTCGAAAACAACCGCGATCCTCAGATCGTGGAGCTGGTTTGCGCATCCATTGGTGATTATGATGCCGAGTTGGAACGGATCGTGGGAGATTGGACCAAGAGCGGCAATGCCCGCGTTAAAAAGGCTGCCACTGCTGCTCAGAGGCTGCTTAGCCGCAAAAAGGGAAAAGACTAAGGATGGATCTGAGCCTCTTTATCACCGCCATCGGCATGGATAAGATTCAGCGCCGGATTGCTTTTTTGATGAACGATGAACGCCCCAAAGTGATTACTTCACTGGCTATAGCCAGGGAGTTTGGCGATCTTTCCGAAAATGCGGAATACAAGGCTGCCCGAGAGAGCCAGAGAGCTATAGATTCTGAGATCGATTACCTGCGCAGAAGAGCTGCACAGCTCAAAGTAATCGATACCTCCGCTATTCCCAAGGATATGATCCGCTTTGGCGCCTATTGTCTGACCCGGGATGTGGACACCAGTGAAGAAACCTGCTACCACATCGTGGGTGTGGAAGAGCTGAGGTTTTCGGATGAAGAAGCTGTGATGCCCATCTCGGTGGTATCTCCTATCGGGCAGGGGCTGCTGGGCAAGAAAGTGGGCGATATCGCCTGTATCATCGCTCCCATGGGCGAACGTAAATTGGAAGTATTGAATATAAGATAAATATGGAGTATTAATGAAGAAGAAAGACGTAAACCAATCCTTGCTCTATGAGCGGAAGAACTTCTGGAAATCTGCCTCTGCTACGGATCAGAAAGCTGCCTTTGATTTTGCGGAAGACTACAAGGTTTTCCTGGATCAGTCCAAAACCGAACGTGAGACAGTGGTTTTCTCTCTGGAGAAGCTGCATGCCGCCAAGTTCGCTGCTCTGCCAGCCAAGAAGAATCAGAAAAAAGTCTATAGCGTTTTCCGGGGTAAGACCATGGCAATCGCCATCCTGGGAAGCGAGCCCATCTGCAATGGTTTCAATATGGTAGCTGCTCACGTGGATGCTCCCCGGGTCGATCTGAAGCAGAACCCTCTCTACGAGGATTCTGGCAGCTCCACAGCCTGCATGCGTACCCACTATTATGGCGGGATCAAGAAGTATCAATGGGTATCCACTCCCCTTTCTCTGCATGGCGTTGTGATCAAAGCCGATGGCAGCACGATCAATATCAGCTATGGCGAAAAGGCTGATGAACCCGTCTTCATCATCCCCGATCTTTTGCCTCACCTGGCTCGTAAGGAACAGTATTCCAAGAATCTTGCGGATGCTATCGATGCTTCCAAGATGAACCTTGTCTTCAGTGGAATGATGCAGCCAGAGACCGAAGAGAAAGAAGCCATCAAAGCCTATGCTGTGAAGCTTCTGAACGAGCGTTTCGGCATCACAGAAGCCGATTTTCTCTCTGCCGAGCTGCAATTGGTTCCTGCTTATCAAAGCCGGGATGCTGGTTTCGATGCTTCTATGGTGGTGGGCTACGGTCAGGACGATCGTATCTGTGCATATACAGCCATGCAAGCTCTGCTGGATAATGCAGATAAGAAGCCCAAACGTACTATGATCGTATATTTTAGTGATAAAGAAGAAGTTGGCAGTCAAGGCGCTACCGGTGCCCACTCTGTCTTCATTCAGGATTTTGTGTCCAAGCTTATGGCTCATAACGGTGAAGATAATGGCAGCGCTGCCTTGCGTTCTGCCTTTATGAATGCCCAGATTCTTTCGGGAGACGTTACTGCTGCCATCGATCCCAATTACCCCGGCGTCCATGAACGTCAGAATGCAGTGGTCTTCAGCCACGGCATAGGCGTCTCCAAATTCACCGGTAGTGGTGGAAAGAGCGGCTGCAACGATGCCAATGCCGAATTCATCGCCAAGGTGATCCGCATCTTCAATTCTGCCGGAGTCTTCTGGCAAAGCGGAGAACTGGGTAAGGTAGATGAAGGCGGTGGTGGTACCATTGCTTATATCCTGGCAAATCTGGGAGCCGAAGTATTGGATTGTGGAACCGGCCTGATGGGGATGCACTCCCTCTATGAGCTCTGTTCCAAAGCGGATCTTTATTCCACCTATCTGGGGTACAAAGCGTTCCTGATAGCGGATTAGTCTATTTCTTTACTGTCATAAAGGAGAACAATATGAGAAAACTGCTTGTTGTTATCTTTGCGATAAGTCTGGTCGCAGGGTGTGTGAGCAACCGTACTTTCCAGGCCGAACGCGAAAGGATCGGCCGGATCGAGTATCAACAAATGAGAATGACAAATGACTTTGGCTATCTCAGAAGCGATTATGAAGTCAGCAAGGACAGTTTGGATGTTCTTATGGCCCATTTGGAGAGCGAACTGAGTCTGCTGCGTGAAGACCTGAGTTCCCTGAACACAGGAATCATCGATGTCCGAAACGAATTTGCCGACTACTCTGAGCGGAGCGATACAGCCATCACTATTACTCAGGATCAGGTATCCAGAATGCAAGCCTCATTCAGTGACTTGAGCTCCAATGTAGCCACTCTGCAGACGGCAAGCGAAGCTCAGATTCAGGAATATAACAGATTCAAGGAAGCCTATGAATCCAATCAGACCTTCAATGATGATGTTCTGATCAGCTTTGACCAACGTCTGGAAGAACTGAGACAAAACCTTTCCACATCTGAATCCAGGTTGCAAGCCATAGACAGTCGTTATGCGCAAATAGCCATTGAATCCAACACCCGGATCGACAGCACCCGGCAGAGAGTGGCTCAGCTCGAAAGCGGCATTCAGACCGAAACCGGACGCCTGGCAGATATCCAGAATGCCCACAATGCCAATCTGGCTCAAACCGAAGGTGTGGTGCTGGATACCGTGCAGCGTATTGAGATCTTGGAACGCCGTCTGGCCAATGAACACAACACTATAAACGAGATCATTGCTGTGATCGGCGATCTTGAGACTACTATAAACAACCTTCAGCTCTTGGTGCAAGAAACCACCAATGCCACCATGAGCAGCGTGGAGCTTGGCTTGCAGGAAAACCAAAGCCTCACAGCTTCCATGGTTGAAGAAAGCAACGCTCAGACCAGAGCTGAACTGGCCGAGATCAATGCCAAACTCGAGCAGATGCGCCAGACTCTGGCCGGCACCCGCACCGAAGTTGATGGCGAAATCTCCACTGTACGCAGCCAGGTATCCAGCGTTGCCAGCGAACTGACGGTTGTGGCAAACGACCTCGAAGCTATCTCTTCCCGCAGTAATAGAGGCACCGACCGGGTTGTAACCAGTTACAACAATGCCAGAGCCTATTACAATCGCGGCAATTTCGAGGAAGCTATCGTCCGTTTGGAAGCTTTCATCACAGCCAATCCCAATCACGCCTACGTTCCCAATGCCCTCTATTGGATCGGTGAATCCTATTATGCCGGACGCAACATGCCCAAAGCTACCCGTAGCTTCCAGGATGTGATCGACCGGTATCCCAACAATGCCAAAGCCTTGGATGCCAAGATCAAACTTGCCATGATTCAGGCTTTTGAAGGTGATAAACAAGCTGCCAGGCAATCTTTGGAGAGCTTCAAAGCACAACATCCCGATTACCAGAACATGGCTTTGATCAACCGTCTTTTGAGAGGCTGGGCCCAATAACTTGAAACACTACCTGTTGCTCGCAGTTCTTCTGCTCTGTGTTTCGCTTTCTGGAATGCAACAACGGCAGGAGATTGAAGCCCTGGCGGTTCAACTGGCCGGGCTGATAGACATCGGGCAACCCTTGTTTCTGGAGCTTAGAACCGGTGAATGGACAAGCAGTCTGGAGACAGCCCTGCGCAGCGAATTGCTGCTGCGAGGAGCTGATCTTCGTGAAAGCACCACTGCCCATTCATCGGTTTTCTTTTTGGAGGAGCAGGAAGGCATCCAAGCCAGCCTGATAACTCGTTTGCAAAGCTATGGCCTGGAGACTGCCAGCCTGGTTCAGATCAATATGGAGATTGGCTGGGAGACCGTGGAGCACAAAGGCTTCTTGTCCTACCGGCGAGAACGCCATCCCGTCTATAACTTTACTGTAAAACAGATATCCCTGCCCGATGCCAGGCTCACCATGATTCGCAGCCTGGTGTTTCAACGCAGTAGCGACCGATCGGCCGAGTTTCTCAGCAGCCGGCTGAGATGGTTCGAACCGGTTGTGGCCAGTTTGGGTCTGGCTTCCATGGTGTTTTTACTATGGACTACGGAATAAGTCTTTGAAGGAATACGAATGAAGAAATACCTGATCCTGCTATTTGTGCTGATTGCGCTGCTCTCAGCCTGTTCCAAGAATCGCTACAGAGCCAATATGACCCCGGAAGAGAAGCTGCAGATTGCCGATTCCCTCTATTCAGCGGGAAAGTTCTCCCGTGCTGCTGTGCTCTACGACGAAATCTCCTTCGAGCGCCGCTCAGCCTCCTCTGCTCATGCTCTGATCCGCCTGGCAGAGAGCTACATGTCTGTGAACCGCTGGGCTGATGCCAGATTGAGGCTGGAACAATTCATTCGCACTTTCCCGGAGCACGACAGAATCTCAGATGCTTACTACTTCACCGGACTGACCTATTATGAAGAGTCTTTACCCGCTCAATATGACCAGGCTCTCACCCTCTCAGCCATCGATGCCTTCCGCACTTTTATCCGCCGTTATCCCAATGATCAGCGCTATCAGGATGCTCTGGAATATGTTCGCCTGGCTCAGAGCAAGCTGATCGAAAAACGCTATCGTAATGGCTATATCTATTACAAAATGGGAGATTACAGCGCTGCTCTGATGTATTTTAACGAAGTTACAGAGCTGGGAAACACCAATAATGTGGATAAGCTTTCTTTGTATTACAGCGCCAAGCTCCACCTGCATCAGGGAAGCCAGGAGCTGGCACAGCAGAGCTATAATCGTCTGGCAGAGAAGTATCCAGATTCCAAAGAACATCGTAAGCTCAGGCGCCACTTTGATTAAGAACCCCTCTTTTGAGGGGGCATACGCAGTTCTGGGTGGTAGCTTTGACCCGATTCACAACGGGCATCTGGGTTTGGCACGCCAGATTCTGGAGCTCAGCCCCATTGCCAAAATTGTCTTTATGCCAAACTGCAAGCATCGCTTCAAACCCAGTGAAGTACGCCTGTCTTTCGCTGAACGCTGCAAAAACATCCGCCTGGCTCTGGAGCCTTATCCCGGCTTTGAGCTGTGGCTGGAGGATTCCACCGGCAGCGGTTACACGGCAGATCTGATGCAGCGTCTTTACTCTCTTCACCCGGAAAAGAAGTTCTGCTTTGTGATCGGCAGCGACAATCTCTCATCCTTACCAGACTGGCACGATTTTCCCTGGCTTCGGGAGAACCTCTATTTCCTGATTATCCCACGGCCGGGAGCTGAACTTCAGCAATCGGTTCTTTACCAGATTCAACATCAGGTCCTGGAGACTATCCCCATCGACGTTTCGTCCACCCGGATCCGGCGTTTGATCAGAGAAGGTGGATCCATCCAAGGCATGGTGCCGGATGCACTTGTTTCAGTTATCACCGCTTCCTACAGGAGATTTTATGAGCAAACCAGATAAACCGAGCTTCCTGGATCGGGTTCCCCTATCCCAAAAACAGAGCCTGGGCGAAGAAATCGCCAATAGCATCTCCCACGGCACCGGCGTGGGGCTTTCCATTGCTGCACTGGTGATTCTGGTGGTCTTTGCTGCCAAACAAAGTGACGTCTGGAAGGTCGTGTCGTTCAGCATTTATGGAGCATCTTTGATTATGCTCTTTCTGGCTTCCACGCTCTATCACGCCTTTCCTCAACCCAAGGTAAAACGTTTTTTCCGGATCCTGGATCATTCTTCTATCTTTTTTCTGATCGCCGGAACTTACACGCCTGTGATGATTGGAACAATTCGCGGAGGCTGGGGCTGGTCTTTCTTCGGAGTGGTCTGGGGCTTGGCACTGCTGGGGATTAACCTCAAGATCTTTGCAATGGGCAAGTTGAAATACGCATCGACTATGATCTATCTGCTCATGGGCTGGATGGTTGTGATTGCCATTAATCCAGTCAAAGAAGCCACCAATCCCGCTTTCCTCTCCTGGATGCTGATTGGGGGTGCCTGCTTCACTCTGGGCGTGATCTTCTATGTATGGAAGAAGCTACCCTATCACCATGCCATCTGGCATCTCTTTGTCCTAGGCGGAGCCATCTGTCACTTCTTTGCCATGCTGCAATTGCTGCACTAAGGCTTCGAAACTGCCCGGAACCCCACGAGCGGGGCTCCCTGTCAAATGACAACCTGAAAGATATATCTCCACTATGGATGAACTACAGTCGATCATCCAATCTCACTGCTCCACTGCAGCTCTGTTCACCGTTCACTAATCCGGCACTCATAGGAAACGCATCTCATACTCATGAGACACGCATGAAGTTACATGGGTGTCACATGGGTGTCACATGGGTGTCTCATGCGTGTCGAATCAGGGAGGAGTGCAAATATACCAAAAAGAGTTGACAGACTACAGCCATGGAATTGAGTAGTATTCAGTAGAATTACAGGAGTTTGAATCGATGGCGATCAGCTTTCCGGGAGGCGCAAGCTTCCCTTATCAAGAGATTATTATGATTGTGGTGGGCTTGGTGCTTATCTGGCTTGCTATACAAAAGAAATACGAGCCCGCTTTGCTCTTGCCGATTGGCTTTGGCACTATTCTTACGAATATTCCCGGCTCCGCTGCAATAGGTGAACACGGCCCGCTCACGGTGCTGTTCAATGCCGGGATCAGCACAGAGCTTTTTCCGCTGCTCATCTTCATCGCCATAGGTGCCATGATAGATTTTTCTCCGCTCTTGAAGAATCCCTTTATGCTGCTCTTTGGAGCGGCTGCTCAATTGGGGATCTTCATCACGGTGATTGGCGCTGTGCTTTTGGGCTTTGACCTCAAAGAAGCTGCGTCCATCGGCATAATTGGAGCGGCGGACGGTCCCACATCCATCTATGTGGCCAATCGTTTTGCACCTCATCTGATGGGGGCAATATCCGTGGCGGCATATTCTTACATGGCTTTGGTGCCCCTGATTCAACCCCCCATCATCAAACTGCTCACCACCAAGAAAGAACGTCTGATGCACATGGATTACCACGCGGATGATGTTCCCAAGATCATCAAGATCATCTTTCCCATAGCTATCACTCTGATTGCCGGTATCTTTGTGCCGTCTTCAGTTGCCCTGATCGGCTTTTTGATGTTTGGCAACCTGATCCGGGAATCCGGTGTGCTGGAGAGCCTTTCCAAAACTGCCCAAACCGAGCTGGGAAACATTGTAACCATCCTCCTGGGCATCACCATTGCTTCCACAATGAAGGGGCCGGATTTCCTGCGGCCTCAAACTCTTTACATCATGCTGCTGGGGATAGTGGCCTTTGTCTTCGATACCGCCGGCGGAGTGCTGTTTGCGAAGCTGCTGAATATGCTGCGCAAGCAAAAGATCAACCCCATGATCGGAGCCTGCGGGATTTCCGCTTTTCCGATGTCTGCCCGAGTGATCCACCAAATGGCGCAGAAAGAAGATCCCTTTAATTTCCTGCTGATGCCGGCAGTGAGTGTGAACGTTGGCGGGCAGATCGGCAGCGTGATTGCCGGGGGCTTGATCCTGGCGCTGGTGGGTTGAGATGGAAAGCCGGGCTCTCACCGTAACCGAACAAGATTTGCTGGAGCTTGCCAAAGCCGCAGCTCTTCAGGCCTATGCCCCCTATTCCGGATACTGTGTCGGAAGCGCCCTGCGCTGCGCCGATGGCTCTGTGTTCCAGGGTGCAAACATCGAAAATGCTTCCTATTCACTTACGATCTGCGCAGAACGTAACGCCATCTTCAGAGCAGTCTTTGAAGGGCATCAGGATATCCTGGAGATTGCCATCTATGTGGATTCAGACCTGGCTTTTCCGCCCTGCGGGGCTTGTCGCCAGGTGATGGCAGAGTTTAATCCAAAGATGAAGGTCATCTTTGCTAACCGTAACGAAACGATAATATCCGATCTGGGAGCGCTTCTACCGGGGCACTTCAGCTTGGAAAAGGTTTGAGATGAAAGCATATCTTCAAGATTGTCACATCTGTCCGCGGAAATGCGGAGTGGATCGTTATATCGCAAACGGCTTTTGTGATGCCGGTGCAGACCTGAGAATCAACCTGGCACAATTGCATTTTGGAGAAGAGCCTGTGATCTCCGGAAGCCAGGGGAGCGGAACCATCTTTTTTACCCACTGCAATCTCAAGTGCGTCTTTTGCCAGAACTACAGCATCTCTCAGGAAGGCAATGGCTCCTACTGCAGTCCGGAAGACCTCAGCGACCTGATGCTGGATCTGCAGCAGCAAGGTGCGCACAACATCAATCTGGTCACTCCCACGCACTATTCTCTGCATATTCGGGAAGCGCTTCTCAGAGCCCGTGAAAATGGTTTGCACATCCCAATCGTGTGGAATTCCAATGCCTATGAGACTGTGGAGACCCTTGCTCAGATGCAAGGTTTGGTGGATATCTATCTGCCGGATTTCAAATATAGTTACGCTGCTTATAGCAAGCTCTACAGCTCTGCTCCGGATTATCCGGAGATAGCTCTCAAAGCTATCTCTGAGATGAAACGACAGGTGGGAGATCTGAAGCTGGATGAAGAGGGAATAGCCACCCGGGGACTGATCATCAGGCTCCTGGTTTTGCCCAATAACATCGCAGGGATTCAACGCAGCCTGGATCTGATTGCTCAGAATTTGGGCCCGCAGACTCAGATCAGCCTGATGGGGCAGTATTATCCCACCCATAAGGCATTTCTGTATCCCGAGCTCAGCCGGGGAATTTCTACCACAGAGTACGACAAAGCCCTGGATGCCATCCATGCCCACGGCTTCACGAATGTCTGGACACAGGAGCTCTCTTGCAACGATGAGTGGACTCCGGACTTCAGGACAGATGGGAATATGGTCTCATAGAGACTGCTTATGATTATCAGAAAAGAGCCTCAGACTTATAAGTTTATACTGGTATTGCTGTTCATTATATTCGGCAGTGCTCTTCTTTTTGCTGATATCAGCATCAGGATTCGGGGAGGAGCAAATCACTCTCTTGCCACCCGCACCATCAATGGGATCGAATTTGTGAAGCTGGACGATCTGAGTCCCATCTTCAAATCGATTGTCAAGCATGAACCCAGCGATCACAGGATCTTCCTGCATATCTATGGGGAGCAGTTTATCTTCCTGCAGGATACTCCCTACTATAACGTTAACAATGCCAATTTCAACATGCATTACCCTGCTGTTAACTACCAGGGGAGTCTGATGGTTCCGAGCCTTTTTATCAAAGAACATCTGGCTCAGAGGATCAGTGACAAAGTGAGCCGCAGCGGTTCTAATCTCCTGGTTCAAGCTCCAGTGGATAGATCCGTCAATACTATCGTGCTGGATCCCGGCCATGGCGGCAGAGATCCTGGAGCTGTGGGCAGAACTCTCAGAACCCCGGAAAAGACGGTTGTTTTGCAGGTTTCAAGATTGCTCAAGGTGATGTTGGAACGGGAGCTGGGACTGCGGGTGCTGATGACCCGTGAAGACGACCGTTTTATCTCTCTGGGAGAGCGCACCCGTTTTGCCAATGAGAACCGGGCAGATCTCTTTGTCTCTCTTCACGCCAATGCTTCCACAAACAGGAATGCAAACGGCTTGGAAACTTACTATTTAGCGATCCGGGGAACTTCGGATTCCAGAGCAGTTGAAGCCTTGGAAAACAACGTGGTAGAGCTCTATGAAGAAGCAGGTGCTCGGGCTCAATATGATGCCTTGGCTTTCATCCTGAGTGATCTTTCTCAGACGGAACATCTGGATAATTCCAGCATGCTGGCCAGCCTGATTCATCAGAATGTGGTGGCAGGAACGCGCTGGAACGATCGGGGAGTGAATCAGGCAAATTTCTTTGTGCTCAGAGGTGCCTTCATGCCGGCAGTCTTGTGTGAGATAGGTTTCATCTCCAATACGGATGAAGAAGCCCGGCTGATCAACCCTCAGTATCAAAACCGGATCGCCAGAGCCATCTTCGAAGGCATCAAGCGGTTCAAATTCCGTTACGACCGCATTCGTAACACCTAGGTTCCAGATGCCTGTTCAGATAGATAGGGTTCTCAAAGGTTCTTCCGCTGCCAAATATGGCATTCGGGCGGGAGAAACTTTGATCTCGGTCAATGGTGAAGAGATCCGGGACTTTCTGGATCTGCAGTTCCAGAGCTCGCAGCAATATCTGCGGCTGGAAATCCTCTCTCAAGACGGAGAGCATCGAACAGTCGATCTGGAGCGGGAAAGCCGCAAGGCTCTGGGCATTGAGCCCGAACCTTATCAGTGCCGGAACTGCCAGAATCACTGTATATTTTGTTTCATAGACCAGATGCCTCCCGGCCTCAGAGATAGTCTCTATGTGAAGGATGACGACTATATCTTCTCCTTCGTCTTTGGTAACTACATCACGCTCAGCAATCTATCCAATGAAGACTTCGGGCGCATCCGGAAACAGCGGATCAGCCCTCTCTATGTCTCTGCTCATACCACCAATCCTCAGCTCCGGCAGAAGATGATGCGCTATAGGGAAGAAGCTGATCTGATGGCGCGCCTGAGGATACTGGCAAAGACCGGGATTGAGCTACACATTCAGATCGTGGCGGTGCCGGGCTACAATACCGGAGAGGAGCTTTCCCTCAGCCTGAAGGAATTACTCTCGTTGGGGAAGGGCATGCTCTCGATCGGGGTTGTGCCTGTGGGTCTCACCAAATACAGAGAAGGTCTCACCGCACTTCAGCCTTTTGACAAAGCTCTGGCTTTGGATACTATAAAGCGGATAGACGCTATCCGCCAGGAGCTGAAGACAGATCTGGTCTATGCCGCAGACGAGCTTTATGTCATGGCTGAAGAGAAGCTGCCTCCGGCTGTGTATTACAACGAATATCCCCAGATAGAAAACGGCATAGGCATGCTGAGGATGTTGCTCTCAAAGTTCCCCTATCGTAAAGCCCGCTTCCTCAAAGAATTGAAGTCCAAACCGATGGACTATCGTATGCTCTGTTCCCGTTCCGCCTACAGTGTGATAAAGGGAATTGCAGAAGCGCTGGATCAAGGTTTGGAGGATCAGTTAGTGGAGGTTCAAGCCATCCGCAACGACTTTTGTGGAGAGCATATCAGTGTGGCAGGCTTGCTCACTTTCTCCGATTTTCAAAGTCAGGTGAAGCTCTCGCCCCGTGAGATACCAATACTCCCGGAGGCAATCTTCAATAGTGAAGGATACACTTTGGATGGAGCTACGATTCAAGATTTCCGCGAGCTCTGGCAACGTGATATCATGATTGTAAATCAATTCTTTACCGATTGGGGCTGGGAATAGCCGGCTAGAGGAGTTTGAAAGATATGAAAGCAAGAATACTTATAGTTTTAGTTCTGCTGCTGGTTCTGGCAGCGTGCCAGAGCTCAGCCTCCAGGCTGGAAAAGGCAAATCGTGATCTGGGCTCCAAAAAGAACCCAATCAAGATGTATTTCGTGCCCTCCCTGGAAGCCGGCAAGGTGGTCTCCAGCGGTGAAGCCATTGCTTCCTTCCTGCATCAGGAAACAGGATACTACTTCAAGGTAGCCGTTCCCACCAGTTATGCTGCTGTGATCGAAGCCCTGGGCAGCTATCAGGCTGATATCGCCTGGCTCGCCACCTATGCTTACGTATTGGCACATGAGAAATACGATGCCGAAGTGCAGTTTATGACTGTGCGCAACGGTCTGAAGAATTATCGCGGGCAGTTTGTGGCTCTGGCCAATGGCAACGTTAAAAGCATCGAAGACATCGAAGGCAAGATCATTGCCTACACAGATGCAGCCTCCACTTCCGGCTACATCTATCCTTCCGCTATTCTGAAACAGAAAGGCATCACTCCCCGGGATATGATCCTGGCTGGAAGTCACAATGCCGCCATCCTGGCAGTATATTCCGGCAGGGCAGACGTGGGCTGCAGCTATTGGTCTCCGGATGATTCCACCGGCAGGCCCAAAGATGCCCGGGAAAAGCTTTTGGATACCCATCCCGACGTGATAGATAAGGTTGCCATCATTGGCTTTACAGATTGGATACCGAACGATACTGTTACTTTCCGCAACAGCCTGCCCGAAGAAGTGCGCACCAAAGTCCATGCTGCTCTTCTGAAGTTCAGCGGCACGGATGCCGGAGTGCAAACCCTGCGGGAACTTTATGATATCGACGGCTTGGTGCCTGCCACCGATGCGGATTACAATATCGTGCGCGAAACCCTGAGCTCCCTGGGGATGAATCCTGCAGACATGCTGAAGTGATGAAACAACTCGAACTTATTAAGCTAAAGAAAACTTACGACAGCAAGTATTATGCCGTCAATGAGATCAGCCTGGCTCTGGAGCGCGGTGATTTCATTATCCTTCTGGGACTCTCCGGCTCCGGAAAATCCACTCTGCTGCGCTGTATCAACCGTCTGATCGAGCCCTCTTCCGGAGATATCCTCTATGAAGGCAAATCCATCACAGGGCTTCAGGGCAAGGACTTACGCAGCTACCGCAGAAAGATTGCCATGGTCTTTCAGCAGTTTAACCTGGTGAAGAACCTCACGGTTCAGACCAACGTCCTCACTGGCCGCTTGGGCTACCACTCCCTGGGCTCTGCCTTCTCAAAAGCAGATCTGGAGCTGGCTCAGCACAATCTTGAGCGGGTTGGACTGGCAGATTATAGCAAGAGAATGGTGAAACAGCTCTCGGGAGGGCAACAGCAACGGGTGGCAATCGCCCGGGCTCTGATGCAGGAACCAGATCTGATTCTGGCAGATGAACCGGTCGCCAGCCTGGATCCCGCCACGGCAGATTCCATCATGCAATATCTGGGCGAGATTAACCGCCGGGACGGCATCAGCGTGATCTGCAGCTTGCACTTCCTCAGCCTGGCAAGGCGTTATGGAAACCGGGTTTACGCTCTGAAAGGTGGCATCTGCGCCTTTGAAGGCGAGCCCAAAGATATTGACGAAGCCCGCTTCAAACAAATCTATGGAGAGGATGCGCAGATAATCTGACAATCTATAAGAATAGAAAGCCGAATATAGTGGAAGCGACATCTTGTCGCTTTTTTTACAAACAACAGGTCAAGATGACGCATATTGAGCAGATTCAAAAGGATTATTTCCTCTCTGAGACGACACCCCTCAAACACCTATTACACACCCATAAGACACGCATGATTTTACATGGGTGTCACATGGGTGTCTCATGGGTGTCTCATGCGTGTCGTCTTAGTGACAAGTGATTTTAGGGACGGCTGCGCAATAATTAGTTGACAGGATTTCGCTAGTACTATCAAGTAGGATCAAATAGAAAAAAGTACTTAAAAAGAGGAATAAACGATGGCTAGATACGTTATCATCGGTGGAGTTGCGGGCGGAGCAACCACTGCTGCCAGACTGCGCAGAATGGATGAAAGCGCGGAGATAATCATGTTTGAACGCGGTAGCTACATATCCTATGCAAATTGTGGCTTGCCCTACTATATTGGCGGAGTGATTGCCGAGCGTGATCGCCTTTTTGTACAAACACCCCAATCCTTCAAAGCCAGACTCAATGTGGATATCCGCATCGATAGCGAAGTGATAGCTATTGATAGAACCGCTAAACAGGTAACGGTAAAAAATACCAAGACCGGTGAAGAATATACCGAATCCTACGACAAGCTGATGCTTTCCCCAGGGGCTGAGCCTCTGCGTCCCGGGATCCCCGGGATCAGCGATGAACGGATCTTTACTCTGCGCAGCGTTCCGGATACAGACAAGATAAAAGCTTATATCAAGACCCACGAAGTGAAGCGCGCCGTGATCGTCGGAGCCGGATTCATCGGCCTCGAGATGGCAGAAAACCTGCATCATCTGGGCATCTTCGTTACCATCGTGGAGATGGCGGAGCAAGTGATGACTCCTCTGGATTATGAGATGGCAGCCGAAGTGCATCAACATCTCAAGACCAAGAAAGTGGAGTTTTATCTCAAGGATGCGGTCAATGCCTTTGTGCAAGAGCCGGATGGCCTGCACGTTCGCCTCAAGAGCGGAAAATCCTTGCAGACCGATATGGTGATGCTCTCCATCGGTGTGCGTCCGGACAGCCATCTGGCAGAAGCTGCGGGATTGGAACTGGGCGTCAACAAAGGCATCGTGGTCAATGAATACATGCAGACCACCGATCCGGATATCTATGCCGTGGGCGATGCTGTGGTTTTTCCCAGCCCGATTACAGGCAAGCCTTTCCTCACCTATCTGGCAGGACCTGCCAATAAGCAGGCGCGTATAGCCGCAGATAACATGATCCTGGGTAATAAACGCAAGTACATCGGCTCTATCTCGACCGCTATTGCCAAGGTCTTTGACCTCACCGTGGCTGCCACAGGCGTCTCCGAGAAGGTGTTGAAGCACGAGGGAATTCCCTATATATCTTCAATTATCCATTCTTCTTCCCATGCAGGCTATTATCCCGATGCTCTGCCGATGACTGTAAAGATCGTCTTTGATCCCGCCGATGGCAGGCTCCTGGGCTCTCAGATTGTGGGTTTTGACGGGGTGGATAAGCGTATAGATATGATGGCGCATATCCTCAAACATCGGGAGACCATCTATGATCTGGAAGAGATCGAGCACGCCTATGCACCACCTTTCTCCTCTGCCAAGGATCCGGTCAATGTAGCCGGTCTGGTGGCGGATAATATCCTGAATGGTTTGGTCAAGATCATCCACTGGGATGAGCTGCGCAACCTGGATTATTCAAACACTGTCCTGATTGATGTGCGCACCCCTGATGAGCACAAACTGGGCAGCATCGACCGCGCTATCAATATCGATGTCGATACCATGCGAGGACGCCTGGACGAGATTCCCAAGGGACAAAAGATCGTAGTCTTCTGTGGCACGGGACACCGTTCCTATTTCGCTTCGCGCATCCTGGTGCAGAGTGGATTCCCGGAGGTTTACAACCTCTCCGGCGGTTATCTCACCTACGAACACGCCACTCAAAAGCAATCCAACGAGGATATCTTCTCCAAGGATGTGATCGGCAAGGATGATCATATCTATCAGAGCGATCCTGAGAAGAGCAGCAGCCCCAGCGGAAATAGCTTTGAAGCCGATGCCTGCGGTCTGCAGTGTCCGGGGCCTATCATGCGCTTGAAGATGGAGATGGATCGCCTGGCTGGTGGTGATCAGCTCAGGATTTCTGCCACAGATCAGGGCTTTGCCAAAGACGTTCCGGCTTGGTGCAAGATGACGGGGAATACCCTGATCGGCATCGAGACCGAAGGACGCAAGATCATTGCCACAGTCCAGAAGGGCGGGGCAGTGGAGCCTAGCGGTGGAGCAGGCGGTAGAAACAAAACTATCGTGGTCTTCAGCGATGATATGGACAGAGCTTTGGCATCCTTCGTGATCGCCAATGGCGCAGCCACCACCGGTAAGAAAGTGACGATGTTTTTCACCTTCTGGGGACTCAATATCATCAAGCGGGAAAACAAACCCAAAGTTGAAAAAGACTTTATGGGCAGGATGTTTGGGATGATGATGCCCTCCAGCTCCAAAGGGCTGGCGCTCTCCAAGATCAATTTTGCCGGGATCGGGCCGATGCTGATGCGTAAACGCATGAAAGATAAGAATGTGGATTCCCTGGAGATGATGATCATGCAAGCCAAGCACGCTGGAGTCGAGATGATTGCCTGCCAGATGTCTATGGATATCATGGGCGTGATGGCTGAGGAACTGATCGATGGAGTCACTATCGGCGGAGTTGCGACCTATCTTTCCGAAGCGGAGCAGGCAAATCTGAACCTGTTTATCTAGAAGAGCTAAGTCTTTCATTTTACTTGACTGCTTTTCAACAGTCTGATAGTATGGTGCCTGAAATACTATCGTGGGAGATGTGTATTCATGGTTGCAAAGCTAACTGAACAGCAAAGGCTTGAATTTGACGAGCTTCTGGATCATAAGCCAGATCTCAATCAGGACGAAATTGCCCGCAGATTGGCTGTGTTTGAGACCTTGGTGGAACAAGGCAAGATCGCACTGAAGGATGAGATCTACCCCCGTCTGATGATGGAAAAGGCTCGTCTTCTGGCCATGAATGGAGATTATTCCTCATCCCTGCAAGCACTCCAATTGGTGCACAAAGCCTGTCTGGTGCAGAGAAACAGGGATTGTGAGATACGTTGCCGCAACAATATGGCTTTGGTGAAGCAGGAACTGGGTGAGCTTTTTGAAGCAATTGATATGTGGGAGAAGCTACTACAGGAAGATCTGGACATCGATGCCAGGGTGCTCTATACCAACAATCTGGGTGTGGCATACAATCGAGCTCTAAAACCCAAGGAAGCTATCAAAGCCTATTTTGCTGCTCTGGAGCTACTTGATAGCGGAGAAGTTTCAAACAGCGCTGCAGATATCTACAACAATCTGGGCAATATCAACCGGGGCTCTGGCAATATGGATAAAGCCCTGGAATACTTCTTCAATGCTTTGGGAATGTATAAGCAGCTTGATAATCCTCAGCGCATAGCCTTGATATACAATAACCTTTCTGCCACCTACAACGAGCTGCAGGATCTGGAGAATGCCGAGAAATACTCCATCCTGGCCTTGGAACACTATAGAAAATACATGCCAGAGCACACGATGTCTGTGGTCTTAAACAACTATGCCGCTCTCAGGATGCTTCAGTTCAAGTTTACCGAAGCAGAAGAACTCTACAAGGAATCCCTGGAGATTGCTGAACGTTATCACGACGAGTTTATGCAAACCAAGATCCTGAACAACCTGGCTTTGATAGCCACAGAACAAGATGATCCCGATCTGGCGATTCACTATGCTGAAGAATCCAGAACCATTGCTCACCGTACCCAGGATCTGATCTCCGAGAAAAACGCCTATTCCTGTCTCAAGGATGCCTGGCAGAGTAAACATGATTTTACCCAGGCCTATCTGGCGCAGAGCGTGGAAATGGTGCTGATTGGCAGGATAAACCAGAACAACACTCCCCTGGATATCGCTCAGGCTGAGGCACGCTTCTTACAAAGGCAGCTCGAGGCTCAATTGGAAGTCTATCGCAAGCAGAATGAAGCTCTCGAAAAGAGCAATCAGATCATCCTGGATAAGACCAAAGAGATGGAGACCCAGAACAACCTGCTGATGGCGACAAATCAATTGATGGGCAGGATAATCTCCATCATTACCCACGATGTGAGAGGCCCGGTGGCAACCATAGCTCAGATTGCGGAATTGCTATGCACCGGAGGCTTGGAGGATAAACGGGAAGAGACTCTGCGGCAATTGCATCTTTCAGCCCGGAGAACAGAGGGGCTGATCGACGATCTGCTCTATCTGGCGAGTCGGTACAAATCCGGTCTGGATGAAGATCCGGTGGAGCTGGAACTTTGCGAGACCCTGCGGGATGGAGTGAAGCTGGCAGAAACAGTTGCCACTCCCAAGGGTATCAAGCTTCAGTTCTCCACTAACAGAACTCAATTGAAGGTCTTTATTGCCAAGGAACGGCTTCGTCTCATCGTTCGGAACCTGATCTCCAATGCCATCAAGTTTTCCAATCCGGGTGATACCATTAGAGTGGAGGTTCTGGCAGATGATGAGACTCTGCGCTTGTGCGTGAGGGATCAGGGCATTGGTATGACCGAGAAGCAGGTTCAAAAGATTCTTGCCGGAGCAGTCTTTACCGAGCTGGGTACGCAGCAGGAAAAAGGCTTTGGCATGGGCTTGGTCTTCGTGCTGGAAGCCATCCTGCACACAGGCGGCACTCTGCAGATAGATAGCAAACCTGGAGAGGGCTCTGCCTTTATCATCAGCTACCGTATGGTGGATCTTGCAGTAGAATCCCAGCCCTGAAGATATCCAGAATATTAGAGCTAAGTTTATAGCAAAGAAAAAAGGGTGATCCGAGGATCACCCTTCTTTTATCTGAGACAGATATTACTTGGAGAGCAACATCTTCTTGGTGAGAGTCTGACCTTCGGAGCTAAGTCTGTAGAAATAGACACCGCTGGCAACGCTTGTGCCATTGTCGTCACGACCATTCCAGATGATGTTGTGGTTACCGGCTTCAACGACACCGCTCACCAGAGTCTTCACGACCTGACCCTTGATGTTGTAAACACGCAGGGTGGTATTGGAAGTGGTGGGAATGCTGTATGCAATTGTGGTGCTGGGGTTGAAGGGGTTGGGATAGTTGTTAGCGCTGAAGACAGGGACTGTTACGTCGCCTTCATTGCTGACAGTATATTGAACGATTGCACGGATCATAACGTCACCTTCGGTGATGGGTTCCCATGCAGTGGTAAGTCTCTTGTAGCTATGACCAGTGTGGTTTGTGTCCAGTCCGATCTGAGAAGCACCGGCAGTTTCCAGAATGGCAATGTAGAAAGTACCATTGGCATCGTTGATGTTCTCGGGCAGGGTAATGAAGTTCCAGCCGGGAACAACGTTTGCTGCAGGATACTGGAATTGAGCCATCTGTGTGCCGGGCATTCCGTCTGTACCATTGTCGTCAAAGACGCGGATGATGATACCGGCTGTGCCTTGAGTGTGCACAAAGACCTTGGCATACTTCACGGTCACAGGATCACCATAGACGTATTTGGCAGCCATCTGGCGAGTGGAGCCAACAGTGTAACCGGCTTCAGCAGTGCCATCATCGTTCATGAGTTCGGCATGCATTGTGGGAAGCACGAAGGCAGTGACGGTGTTGGAGGCCAGGGATTCGTTGGTGCCGTACATTGCGGTCACGTAATAGGTGTGCAAGCCACCCTCAACGTTCATATCGGTGTAGTTGAGCTGGGTTCCGGGAACTTCGTCGATCAGGATGGTGTCACGATAGATCTTGTAAGCAGTGACGTCACGATCGCGGGTTTCGGTTCTGTTCACAGCCAGTTCACCGCTGGTGATCTGATAGTTTTCGGGTAGATCTTGACCAAGGACATACTCACGACCAGCAGCGTCTTCCACATAAATACGGATGTTCCAGTTGTAGGTCAGAGTTGCACCCAGGGCTGTCAGTGTGGTCCAGGCATTGTTGAAACGAATCACGTTGCCATAACCTTCGACGGGAGCAGTTGCATCATCACAACCGGCAGGATATCCGCCAGTGGCGTTGCAACGATAACCAGCCATCACGATGGTCTGGGCAGGGATAGTCCAGGGAGTGGTGAGAATGATCTCATTCCACTGATCTGCCACAGGGTTGGTGATAGCTTGTTCATAGACCATGTTTCCAGCTGCGCCAGTCCAGATTCTCACAGCATAGGAGCTTAGAGTTGCAGGCTCGGCGGGGAAGACTTTGATCTTGGTGATGTTCATGCCAACCCAGGGGGAGATGCCATGATCGCCAACGGGATCCCATTTGGCTGCAACGTCAAAATCTGCTGCGCCATTGGTTCCGATGGAGTTTCCGGCATTCTCGCCGTCATAATTCAACCAGCCGGGTTCGCCGCCGCCGCCACCACCAGGAACTGTCCAGTTCAGGGCAACGTTTGCGCCGGTAACTTCAGCTTCAAGGTTTTCGGGCTCGGCGATGAAGATATCGTTGTAGATCTTGAAATCATCAATCATGAGACCGGTTCCACTCGGGGCATCGGCATCAGATTTGAAGTACCAACGGAAGATAGCTGTCTGGCCTGCATAGTTCGGTGAAAGCAGACCGGTGAGGGTGTAGCTATCTACCATGGAAGCCCATTCAGGTGGTGCATCGGAATATACGTAGTTACTACCGGCAGGATCATGAAAGGGATTGCTCATGGCATACCAGGCAGTTCCACCATCCACAGAGATCTCCCAACCAAAGTAATCAACTTCGGGGAAGGTATCAGGATCGGTGAACAAACCTTTGATCATGAAGTCGGCTCTGATATCTCCGCTGGTGGGAAGAACGATCTCAGGGCTGACCAGGTAGTTCATCATATTGGTGTTATAGGTGCCTTGGGGGTTGGACAGAGCCATCACGTGGCTGGGTGACGGAGCAAGGGCATCTGTGGCAATGTGCCAGTGGTCTCCACCCAGGGGAACCATGCTGGACCAAGTCATTTGACCATCGTCCACGCCGTTGTTGGTATAACCACCAACGGAGATGTCGTCCACCATCATACCAAACATAGCAGGGGCATCGCCGGTGCTATAGGCAGGATCAGAACCAAAGGCAAAGCGGATCTTGACGGATTGTCCCACGTAGGTACTAAGGTCGAAGTTTGCATTCACCCAAGTAGCTTGGACGCCACCCCAACCGGGGATGTTCGGGCCTTCATTATGCTCAAAGCCAAAGGAATAGGCAGAGGTCATGTTGTAGGCAGGAGTTCCGCTGATGGGAGTCCAGGTGGTGCCACCATCGGTGGAGATACGCACATTACAGGCGTCCCATCCGGTATAAGGAGCTGTGGCTCCCGAGGTGGCTTCAACGTTATAGCGAAGCTTAAAAGTGAGAGCGGTGCTGCCGGCAGCAATTGTGCGGGCAGGGGTATCCAACACTACATACTGGTGATCATGATAACCACCGATGTTTGAGCCGGATGCAAGAGCAGGATCACCCATCCACCAGACGTTGCCCTGGGCATCACCATTGTTGTAAACATGCCAGTTGCTGGGAGCTTCTCCACCGTCATAGTGAGTCCAACCAGTGGCTCCGGATTCGAAGTCTTCCTGGTAGTGAACCACTTCGTAACGGCTTGTGTTACCAGCCATCAGCATAGTAGTTAAAGCGACGAGGGCTAAAATAACTAGCCATCTTTGTTTCATTGTTCCTCCTTAATCTTAAGGGTTATTTCTTCGTTTGCGCCAAATTATATAAGCGTCCTGTAATCTGTCAAAGCTTTTTTTGTTCCAAAGGCATACTTAGGTGTATTGCAGACGGTAGAGATCGTAGTAAAGTCCCTTCTTATCAAGCAGATCAAAGTGTGAACCTTCTTCCACAATTTCTCCTTTATGCAGCACCAGAATCCTATCCACATGTTGAATTGTGGACAGTCTGTGGGCGATCATGATCGAAGTGCGGTCTTTTATCAACTTCTCCAGAGCGTCCTGAATCAGGATCTCGGTCTCGGTATCGATATTGGAGGTGGCTTCATCCAGGATAAAGATAGAGGGATCATAGGCCAGCACCCGGGCAAAAGCCAGCAGTTGCCTCTGTCCCGTGGAAAGAGTGGCTCCCCGCTCCATCACCGGTTCTTCATACTTGGAGGGCAGCTTCTGGATGAACTTATCGGCATTCACATAGGTAGCGACTTCCAGAATCTCTTCATCGGTGAGATCATCATTGGTGAGAGCGATGTTTTCCTTGATGTTTCCGCTGAAGATAAAGACGTCCTGTTGCACAATGCCGATATTGCTGCGGATATCTGCCAGAGCGTGGCTATCCAGAGGTTTGCCATCCAGAAGGATGCGTCCCTTCTGATAGGGATAGAAACCCAGGAGCAGGCTCACGATGGAGGTTTTGCCGCTGCCGGTATGACCCACCAGGGCTATCTTTTCTCCCGGTTTGATCTTGAAAGAGATATCTTTGAGCACCCATTCTCCGGGATTGTAGGCCAGCCAGACGTTTTGAAACTCTATCTCGCCTTCCAGGCGCCTGGAGCTACCTTTATCTTCCCGATAATCTTCGGGCTTCTGATCCATCAGGTCAAAGATACGCTCCGCACCTGCCAAAGCTCCCTGCAGCACATTGAACTTCTCACTGAAGTTGTTGATCGGTTCAAAGAGCTTGGAGATATACTGAGTAAAGGCCATCAGCAGACCGATAGTGATAGCATTCTGCAGGATCTGTCCTCCGCCGTACCAGATAATGAGGGCGACTGAGAACTGGGATGAGACGTGGATGATCGGCCTGAAAAAGGCAAAGAGCTTGAGCTGCTTGATTGAGGTACGGAAGTAATCCTGATTTATGTGGGAGAATTCATCCCGTTTATAGAAGTATTGATTGAAGAGCTGGATGATCTTCTGCCCGGCAATATGCTCTGCCAGCGTGGCATTGAGCTGTGCCAGATACTTGCGCACTTCTCGATAGACGACTCTGGTCTTCTGCCTGTAGATGGAGATAGTCCAGATCACAAAGGGAATGATTGTGAAGCTGATCAGAGCAAGCTTCCAATCCAACACCAGCATTAGGATCGTGATGCCAATCACCATAAAGACATCCTGAATGATGGTGATAACGCCGGATGCCAACATCTCGTCTATGGCACGGATATCGTTTGTAAGCCGGGTGACCAGCCTGCCCACAGGGTTTTGATCAAAATATTGCACTGGCATCTTTTGCATGTGGGCAAAGACATCGTGCCGCAGGTCATTCATTGCCATCTGAGAATAGTAGGCAGTGATCACCGACTGAGCATAGCTGGAGACCAGCCTGATCAGGATAATAGCAAAGAAGATCAGCGCCAGCATCAGAAGTTTATTCGTCGCAGCTTTGCGAATCTCAATCCGCTCCTGGCTGGGAACCTTGTTGAGATTTTCCCGGGTAATCAGGATCTTCTCCGGGGAGATTTTGAACCAGCCTTCGATTCCGTCTTTACTGATAGTGGGGTTGAGGTTTTCCGGGAAGTATTTGTTCAATATCTCAATCACTTCGGGCTTGGCTTCCAGAGTGTAAACCTTGGAATTGCTGAGCGTATTGGACTGCTCCAAACCGGCAAGCATCGGAGCATCTATCTTGGTGCGCTGCTTAGTACCCAAAACCACAAAGAATCGGCCGTTGTACTCATACTCATCCAGTTTCAGCACCTTATAGTCTTCCACGAACTTGCGGTATTCAGCTTCATCCGTATAGATAGATACGGACTTATCTGATACTATATAATCATCAATCGCAGAGCGTTGAATCAGCGGCAGCACCATCTCGGCACTGGCTACGAGTAGTAAGATAAAGAAGGAGATGATCACCCACTTGAGGTAGGGCATCACATAGCGGAACATCTCGCCATAGAGCCTGCGATCGTAGATCTTGCCTTTCAGATCGTCTGACTGAAAAGCTCCGCCGCCGCGTCCGCCGCCAACCATTCCGCCGCCTCTCATAGCTCCTCCCCTTCCAGGCGAGCCCGGATTCTTTGTTTTTCCACCAGTTCGCTATAGAGACCACCTTGTTTCACCAGCTCTTTATGAGTGCCACGTTCGGAGATCACTCCTTCGCCCAGCACGATAATCTTATCGGCATGCTGGATGCTGGAGATGCGGTGGGCAATGATGATAGTGGTCTTTCCTCTGCGGAGGGTTATCAGGTTTTCCAGGATGTGCCGTTCGGTCTTGGTATCCACGGCTGAAAGGGCATCGTCCAGGATCAGGATCTGAGGATCGGTGAGCAGAGCCCGGGCGATTGCCACACGCTGTTTCTGTCCACCGGAGAGAGTGATGCCGCGTTCGCCCACCACTGTCTCAAACTGGTTCTCAAAATCCATGATCTCATTATAGACGTTTGCTGCCCTGGCAGCATTGTGCACAGCTTCATCGCTGGTGTTGGGGTTTCCCAGACGGATGTTATTGGCAATAGTATCAGAAAAGAGGAAGATATCCTGCGGCACCAACACCATGTCCCTGCGCAAAACGTTCAAGGGGATAGTGTGCAGCTCGTTGCCATCGATAAAGATGCTGCCCCGGGGGGGATTGTAGATTCTCACCAGCAGCTCAATCAGGCTGGTCTTGCCGCTGCCTGTGGGCCCAACTATCGCCAGGGTCTTGCCAGCATCTAGCTTGGCTGTGATATCTTTGAAAATATAAGGTAAATCCTCTCCATAGGAGAAAGAAAGATTCTTGATCTGGATGGCTCCTTCCAGCTTGGTAATGGTGGTGTCCGCATTGTGATCTGCCACCTCAGGCTCAATCTCAAAGATCTCATTAAGTCTCTTCAGAGAGGCAGTTCCCCTTTGATACATATCCACGATCCAACCCACAGCAATCATTGGCCAGACCAGCATTCCCAGGTATTGGAAGAAGGCAATAAATTCGCCAATGGTGATCTCTCCCCGGATGGCAGCACGGCCACCAAAGAGCAGGGTGATGATCATGGAAGTGCTGATCACAAAGCTCATAAAGGGATGGAAGATGCCGGAGATCTTGGCCATCTTGATGTTTTCCTGCACAAATTCCAGAGAGACCTCATCGACCTTCTCCAGCTCCGCCTTCTCCTGCACAAAGGCTTTCACAATGCGGATTCCGGAGATGCTTTCCTGAATCTTGCCGCTGAGTGTGGCAAAAGATTCCTGCACCCGGGCAAAGCTCTTGTGCATCTTCTTGCCAAAGTGTGAGATAGTGAACGAAAGGAAGGGCAAAGGGATGATCGCCAGAGCGGTCAACCGCAAATTTATCGAGGTCATAAAGCTAAATGAAGCAATGGTCATGAGGATGATATCCATGGCGGCGATCAAGCCCATGCCAAAGAGCATGCGCACAGCACCCAGATCGTTGGTGGCATAGGCCATCAGGTCTCCGGTCTTACTTTTATTAAAGAAGTTCTGCGAAAGCTTCAGCAGATGATCGTAAAACTCCTGCCTCAGACTCTGCTCTATCTTGTGAGAATTCCCAATGATCAGAATGCGCCAGAAGTATCTCAATACCATCACTGCTATCGCCAAGCCTACAATCAAAAGGGCGACCTTGATCAACCCGGCGTTGTCTATGCTGCGTTTTTGGATGGAATCTATGGCAACCTGCATCACCTTGGGAACGGCTAATTGCGCCAGATCCACGAGGATAAGCATCAGAATGCCACCAGTAATTTGTTTATAACTTTTTTTCAGGTAGGGTACGACTCGGTCGAAGGTGCGCATCTTTCTCCACTCGGTATTCAGTATGATTCTTGGCTCGGACAGAGGAACTTCTCTTTCTTGCATTTTGGGGAGGAATCCCCTTAAGGGAAAGCTATCAGCCCGACCAATTACTCGTGTACCATCCTTTGAAAGTGAGCCGATTTTGTCAAAGCAATTCTTTGAGTGAGCAGTGAACAGTGAACAGTGAACAGATAGTGACAAGTGACGAGTGACAAGTGACAAGTCCGGTAAGTGTGTAGCTGGGAGACTGCGGCTCTATTCACCATTAACTTTTCACTATTAACCAGAAGAGGCAGACCTGTGTGTCTGCCCGCAGAGCGTCAGCAGCGCAGCTCTAGTCTCTTTTCACTGGTTACTCGTCACTCCCCAAAAAGAAAGCCCCGCAATGCGGGGCTTTCCACTCTTATCAGTCCGATTTATGGTTTCGTTACTTATTTCACCAGCATCATCTTGCGAGTTTGGCTCCAGCCTTCTCCGCTAAGGCGATAGAAGAAGATTCCGCTGCTAACTCCAGCACCGCTTTCGTCGGTTCCATCCCAGACGTAGCTGTGGCGGCCGACGTTAAGCTCTGAATTCACCAGAGTTTTTACCAATTGGCCTTTGACGTTAAAGATCTCGAGACGGGCAGTTCCCTGCACCGGCATATCGAAGTCTATAGAGGTTGTGGGGTTGAAGGGATTGGGGTAGTTCTGATGCAGAACGTTTGTAACGCTGGGAGTGGTGGGGTCATCAGTGCTCCATCCGGAAACGTTGAAGACCAGCTCCATGAACATGGTTCTGCCACCATCGGCATTGGGATGATAGGGTGGAGACTGGGAATTTGATCCCCAAGTGTAATCATCGTAGAACATCAGTCCTAGTTTGACGGCGTAATCATCTCCAACCTGTCCCAGGAGTATGGGTTTGTCCGCAGGATATACCCACATGGGCTTGATACCTGTCATTTCCGGCACTTCGATATTGTTCAACACAACAGGTTCATACCACCATGATCCATTGCTGGAAGAGAGCGAAATGTTTATCTCCGGGACGTTTGCCCAGGCAGCATAATCCGGATCCTGGTATTCGTTGGCTTGTCTGGCACGCCAGGAGTTTTGCCACACTGCAGCCATCCAGCCATTGTTGGCATTGGTCATTTTGTAGTTGTTGTAGTGGAACAACATGGCATCTGTGTGGGCTGTGGTGTCCCAGTGCGGGAAGGGCCAATCTGTGACCATCAAAGGATAGGTGTCCGGAGCTGTGCCGCCCCATTCATCCACTTCACCCCAGGGGGCTTCAATATCCCAGGGAGTGAAGACCAGGTTGTGATTATCTTCAGGATCCTTCACCGGATAGACTTCGACCAGGTTAAACTGGTCATTGGCAGGATTGAAGACCAGGGATTTCACAAACTGGAGATTCGGATAATAGGTGCTTTCATTGGTGCTAAGGCCAAATACAAGAGGCAAATGGATCTTTCCGTTGGAATCCCAGGCTGCGTTCAAATGAGTAGAATTGGTAATATTCCAGCTCATAGCATCATCCGGATAGGGTACGTCGCTATCATTGGCGAAGTAACCGGTGGGATCGCTGGGACCGGTGGGAGGATTCCAGGCGGGGACGTTGCTGTAATGATACACCAGTTCCCAATTGCCCATGCCGTAGTTATCGTTCTTGAAGATAATCACGTCGCCTTCATCAATATCGTTTTCCTCTGCATCCTGAGCGAAGTGATAGCCGGAGTAATAGACATTTCCACTCTCGTCTGCCGAGACCGACATAAAGGTGCGGCGCCAGTTGTTGGGATCATGGTTCCAATCATCCAGCATAGGTATGGTTGTGAAGTTGAAGGTAAGCGGATCGCCAAACTCCAGATCATCTGTAGTGAAATCTGCGTAGGCGATCAGGATATTGGAAGAGGGGTTGATGGTATGAGAAACGTAGTTCTTCATCACTCCATAGAGACGCCTCTTGCCTTCAATCGGGGAGGGGCCGACTACCAGGGTGGGCCAGATAAATTCGTTATCAGTTGTGGGCTCAAAGCTGGGAGGATCGATCATCATAGGAGCTTCGGCAATTGTGTGTACTCCGGAGAATATGCCTGCGATACCGGCTGGGAACTGATCATATACCAATAGAGTCTCCAGGTTTGCATCGGCATCGTTGTTTGCATGCCAGGCGTAAAAGGGCTTTCCTGAGACGGGATCGACGGCAAGCGCACCGAAACCTTCGTGAACCTGTTGGTTAGTGATCTCATTGTTGTTGATAATACTTCCCGATTCGTCGATATAGGCGTAGAAAATCCGACGAGTGGAGGTGGGTTGACGACGGGCATGATAGGTGAGGAAGTATCCTCCGCCGGCTGCTTCAGGGATCACCTGAATGGGAGCCAGATCATAGGACCCGATCATGTAATCATAGTAGTTTGTCAGCAGTGAAACTGGCGGCACTGAGAAACTAAACGTGGGGGCTGTGCGGGGTGATGGAAGCCTGTATCCCTGGGGGGATGTGGCTGGTTTTGGCCCTCCTGCCGGGATAACTGTCTCGGCAAAGAAGGATACTGCCACCATCATGATCATCGAGATAATGATCAGCTTTTTCATAAGTTCTCCTTGGGTCATCTGTGCATTAGTTGTTTCGAAAAGTAACGCTGCCGAACCGTGTCTGGCCGGCAAATCAAAGCTAAATGCCATCATGGCAATCCCAGTTCATATTAAAGCTAGTAACAGAATAACTGACAAGGGACTGGATGTCAATAAAAAAGTTCAACTTTTGTTCTAATGCACAGCTTAAAACAATGGGCATTGGCGCCGAGCTTCAGCCTTGGTGCCAAAAAGCTGGAATTCGGGGACTGCAATCCCCGAAATTGATCAGAGACCGTTGCACATGCCGCAAAACATGGCGAGTATTAGGATTTACCTCTCTGCTCTGCGTATCGTCATTCCTGCGAAGGCAGGAATCCATACACTTGTTAACCAGATGTAGAACAACGGGTTGTA
>JAEZUG010000008.1 GCA_023421135.1 Candidatus Cloacimonadota bacterium
ATCTATTCCCTATTATACCAGGGGTTTACACCCCTGGCTATGGAATTTCACCCCTACCGGGGTTTACGAATAAAGGACAAATCTCTCTACCGGGGTTTCCGATTGTGGACAAAACTTGGTGATGTTAAAGACTTTATCAACAGGTAGAGTTCCGGAGGAAAGGCATTTAAGGTAGTATCCGGAGTCCTGCATAAATCCCCGCAAGCTCCGGAGGAGCGATATTCTATAGCCCGGGGTGAAGCGACCGGAGTCCTCGCCAAACCGCTTGCGGTTTGGTGGGGTGGAGGAGCGGAACCCCGGGTCAAGCGCCGGATAGACAAAATTTAGGGTTTAATCCCTCACCCCCCTGTCATGAAAACCTCGGTTTTCATGACAGGGGGGTGAGGGATATTTGTTTTATTGATGAACGTAAGCTGCCCAGATCGATGGGCTGCCGCCCATCGCTTACAGAGGTTCGCCCCTTCAGGGCTTATAGGGCAGACACACAGGTCTGCCCCTACAGGGGACGATAGCAGTCTATCCAGTCATCTTGAGTTCTATTCTTTTCACGAGGATTTTAAGGATTAGAGGATTAGAAGGAGATATATCTGCGTGAATCATAATCATCTGCGTCATCAGCGTTCTATTCTTTCACGAGGATTTCAGGATTAGAGGATTAGAAGAATTGTATTCATTACGGATTACACGGATTAAACAGATTGAACAGATTTGAGCTCATTTGTGATCTTTCATTTGTGTCCATTCGTGGGAGAAAATCCTGTTGATCCAGTTGATCCAGTCATCAGCGTTCTATTATTGATCAGGTAAATCAAGTAAATCAGGTAGATCAGGTTGTCAGAGTTCTATCGGTTGCTTCTGCCAATTCGGAGATTGGCAGACCAAGTTCTGTTTATCCTTCTAATCATAATCATCTGCGTCATCAGCGTTCTATCGGAAGCTTATTCGGGAGCAACAGCAGCGCAGCTCTCGTCACTCGTCACTCCCCAAAAGCGACAAGATGTCGCTTCCACTCTCTTGTCACAGATCACTTGTCACACAAAAAGAAAAACCCGCTGCAAGCAGCGGGCAATTTCTGGTCTGCATCACCAGAAGCCTCTCATACATCAACTTCCGAAGCCTATACCCAAAAAAATATCAGGTTCCGTTTCTGCATCCAGTGCGCCAACAGCCCGGAATGCCTCCGTTTATATTTTCCCACATTATAGCCCGCGGGACAAGACAGAGTAGGCAAGGAAGGGATTAGACACGTTTTGTCCCGCTTAGCCAGTATTATATGCACGTGCGGAGCCACTTGGAAGAAATGTCTTAAGAGATTGGTTTTCAGAAATATAGTTACACTACACCTCGGGGTTGGGGTGTATATTTTGCCACAGGTAAAAGATTAATCCGGGAGCTGACTATGAGTATTGAGTTTGTATTGAGAGATCTTCTTGAAAAGGTTTGATTTGTCTATCCCCAGAGCCTGGGCAGTTTGGCTAACGTTTCCGTTGTATAGATTTAGCGAGTGTTGAAGGTAGGAACGCTCGAAACTGCGGAGGGCTTGCCGGAGCTGAGAGGGCTGCTCAAAGAGGGCTTCATCAGGGCTAGAAGAGCCGCCTTGCAAATCTGCCACCGTCAATGAGTCATTAGTGGCAAATATTACACCCCGCTCGATGGTACTGCGAAGTTCACGCACGTTTCCCGGCCAAGCCTGCTCAAAGAGCCATTGCAGGGCGGGGAAGGAGATCTGCATGGGAGCTTTGCTGTTGCGGTTGCAAAATTCGGTGCAGAAATGGGTGGCAAGCTGGAGGATATCGTCCTTGCGTTCACGCAGGGGCGGGATGTTTATATTGATAGCGTTGAGCCGGTAATAGAGATCGCTGCGAAATTCGCCCCGGTGCTGCATCTCGGTAAGGTTGCGGTTTGTGGCGGCAATGATGCGGGTCTTGATTTTGCGGATTCTGCCGCCCAGCTTCTGGATTTCACCCTCGGAGATCACCCTCAGGAGCTTGGCCTGCACGTCCAGCGGAAGCTCGCTGATCTCGTCCAGAAAGAGGCTGTTGTCTCCGGCAAATTCAAAGTAGCCTTTACGATCGGTCACAGCCCCGGTGAAGGAGCCCTTCTCATAGCCAAAGAGTTCGCTTTCAAAGAGTTCCTTGGGAATTGAAGCGCAGTTGATACAGACCATATTCTTATCTTTATAGGGGCTGAGGCGGTGAATGGCGTGGGCAGCGAGTTCTTTGCCCACCCCGGTTTCTCCGGAGATCAGCACCGGGCTGTCGTAGCCTGCAGTGCGGATGATATTGGCATAGACGTTTTGCATGGGAGGTGAATCTCCCACCATACCGATAGCGGTCTTGGCAATATCCAGATTGGCCTGTTTGGAGCTGATAAAGGCAGCGATATTGCGGATTCTTTGGCGCAGATGATCCGGAGCAATGGGCTTTTCGATAAAGTCATAAGCGCCGCGTTTGATAGCTTCGACGGCATCCGGAATATGCCCGGAGCCCGAGATCATCAGAATAATGGTCTCCGGGAAGCGCTCGCGAATACAATCCAGCAAGCCAAAACCGTCGCTCAGCTCTGGCAAACACATGTCCAACATCACGATGGGAAAGAAGTTCTCGCTCAGGAGGCGCCTGGCTTCTTCCAACGTGAAAGCCTTTTCCACCCCAAATCCTTCCCGGATAAGCAGATCTCCGGCAAGCTTGCAGAAGGTCTGGTCGTCATCGGCCAGGAGTATGTTTATCTTCGTCATTTATTCACCTTTTAACCAGATGGAGACCACCGTTCCACTGCCTTCTTCGGAGCGCAGTTCCAGCTCTCCGTGCATGGATTCGATGATCTTCTTTGTTTCGGGCAGACCGATTCCGGTGCCGGCAGCTTTGGTGGTGAAGAAGGGTTTGAAGATATCTTCCATATTCTGTTTGGAGATACCCTTGCCGCTGTCTTCAATCTCGATCAGCACGGGCAGATTATCTTGGTCGGAGCCGTGCAGCGGCACTTTCTTCACGGAGATATGCAGCACACCTTCCTCACTCATGCTTTCCAGGGCGTTGATTATCATATTACTGAGCGCTTCTTCAAAGCGGATGGGCTCGATCAGGGCTGCGATGGAAGTCAGGCTCCAGTTTTTGATCACTTTTATCCCCTGAGGAATCTTGATCCGTGCCAGGCAATGCTCTACAGAAGGGATGATATCCTGCAGCTTGAGCTCATAGTCCTTGAGCTCGGAGAAGCGCTGGAAGGCATGGGTAAAGACCCTGATGCGCTCGGTCTCATCCTTGATGATCTTCAGATATTCCGCTCTGTCCACAGAACTAAGCTCATCTGAATCCAGAGGTTCCAAAGCCAGGATGATATTGGTGATGTGGCGGCGAACGTTGTGCGAAAGCCGACGGGCAGTTTCCGCCCAGAGCAATTCCCGGCTGTGTTTATCGTCGTTCATATAAGGGATTGTGAAGGTAATCATATAGTAGGTTCTGAAGCTGCGGGTAGAGACATAGGCAACATTGCTATCCAGTTCCAGTTCACCAATCTTGATGACTTGGCGGGTCTTGAACACCTGTCTCTTGGACTTGGCAAATTTCAGCAGAGTGATATGGATTTCCGGGAAGAGAGAACTGAGGCGCCTGCGATCCAGGAAAGTTTCTTGAGGAGCATGTGCCGAGAGCAGATCTTCAGTACGTCGGTTAATCCTGTAAATCCTATTGGTGCCTCTTGTAACGATCACCCCCAGGTCTGTGCTGTCTGCCAGAGTATGGTTCACAATGGAGCGTTTACGATAGAGATGAATGGAAATCAGAAGCAAAAAGAGCAGGAAGCCCATCACCCAGAAGGAATAGGCCTTCAAAGAGGCCAGCAGCATCTTTCCGGCAGGGATATTCTGATACCTGAAATAGATGATCTGGTTCCGGGTCGCCACTGCCAAACCGGTATGCTCTTTCTTACCCAGGCGTACGGAACGGATCAGATAGCCGTCCTCATCTGGATTGGGATGCTTCAGCCGGGCACGAACCCGGAACCGGTGATCCAACACCACGATGTATTTATCCTCTGTGAGCACCAACAGCCCTTTCTTGCCATCTTCATCCAGATCGACTGATTCCAGAATCACCCGGGGAGTCGTGTCCAAGCCGTGTTTGATCTGATTCAGATCTTTATCCAGCACTACCAGACCCTTCTCCGAATCTATCACGGTTATCAGATACTTTCCTTCCTTACTCATCTGATGCACCAAAACCGTAGGATCAATATCGTAAAGTGTGGCCTGGGTGGAGTGTTGACGCTGCATCACCAGGCGCTGGTTCTTATAGTCGTAGATTGTCACGCTGTTACGCTGTTCCAGATTTCCCCAGCTTCCTGCCAGGAGTATGATCTCTTTCAGCCCGTCGCTATCCATATCCGCCAAGGCGGGCACTGCTGTGCTATAACCGTCCAGCACTTTGTTTTGAAAGATCTTCTGTCCCCGGTTGTCGAGAATCACGATAAAGCTGTCGTGATCTGTGAGCCCGTTGATCTCCTCCTGACTGTTGCGCAAGGCCTTGGTGCCAAAGACGATCTCGCTGGAACCGTCGCCATCCAAATCTTCCACATAAACGCCGGTGAGATTGCAGGGTGTGCGATATTGCCATTTCAGCCTGCCGGAATCAAGATCGTAAACCACCACTCCGCGGGGATTGGCTTTGAAGCCATCAGCTGCAGTGCAGACAAGCTCCTGCCTTCCATCATTGTCCAGATCGTTGATGAGCATGGGATAAAGCGAGCCATACCAGGGGCTGAGAGGATTATCCAGGGGGTTGGGGATGCGGGGGATGGGCTCGAAGACTTTGTCCTCCCTGGTGGTGCGGGGTTTCCAGGTGTAGCTGTGGGCAAGCAGGCTCACCTTCTGGCCATCGTTGAAGCTCTGGTAAATCCAGGTTTTACCGTCCCGGGGATCGGTGAGAACATTCTGGGTGTGGATGGTTTTACCGATGTTATACTGTGCCAGCGGTTTGCCATCCTGAGAAAAGATAATCATGGCTGTGGCAGGACCCAGGATGTCGTCTTTGCCAATAGCTTCGTCTCTGCCATCATCGTCAAGATCGGCAAAGATCCCCGTTCCGCTGCGCGGTCCGGAACTGATAAAGTTTTGCTCCAGCCTGTGAGTGAGGACTCTATCCTTGATATCACAAGCACTAATGAGCACAACAGCCAAGCAGAACAAAATATGGAACAAACGTCTCAAAACCAACCTCGGAAGCATTAATCGGTAAACTTTACAATAAGCTTAATTCGTTCTAATAAGTCAAGGACTTTCTGCGGGGGAGGGCAGAGAGTGACGAGTGACCAGCGGCTTCGCCGAGTGAACAGTGAACAGATAGTGACAAGTGACGAGTGACAAGTCCGGTAAGTGTGTAGCTGGGAGACTGCGGCTTCGCTTAGTGATTAGGGATTAGGGACTAGGGATTAGACCGTACGTGTGGAGCTGGGAGACTAAAGCCACAGGTCTGCCACTACAGATACCACCCGATAGTCTCCCAGCCAAGCGCACATCTCCACCACTTCACCACTTCATCACTTCACCACTAACAAAGGCGGTTCGGCGACCGCCTCTACAAACCTGTCACTGAGACGACACCCATGAGACACCCATGTGACACCCATGTGACACCCATGTAAAATCATGCGTGTCACATGAGTATGAGTTGCGTATTTTACGGGTACTCTGTTAGTGAACAGTGCACAGTGAACAGTGAGCAGAGAGGTAAGCGCAGAGCTGGGAGACTGCGGCACCTCTACTCACCATTTACTTTTCACTATTAACTTGTAGGGGCAGACCTGTGTGTCTGCCCGCCAGCTCCGGAGGAGCGCAGTCCCTCCCCAGAGTTCCGTAAGAACGGCATTTCAGGTAGCCAGCAAAACCACACACAGCCGAAATAGAGCCCTGAAGGGGCGTCCAGATCGATGGGCTGCCGCCCATCGCTATCAGATAATCGCCCCTTCAGGGCTTGCTTGCCCGCAGAGCGACAGCAGTTGGTGTGGCAATATCCTCATTGCCACAAAGGCCGCAGGCCTTTCCACTGTTTCTGCCAATTCGGAGATTTCGGGGTCCCCAAAGCTGAACATAGTGAGGCTTTGGGGTGAATTGGCAGACCAAAATGCGCAGCAGCGCAGCGCACCACTTCATCACTTCACCACTTAAGAAAGGCGGTTCGGCGACCGCCTCTACAAGCGAAGCAGCGCAGCTCTGTTCACTGTTCACTGTTCACTGATATAGCGCTTCTTGACAGATATCCGCTCTTGCGAGAAGCTACACCTCATGGAAAAAACTGCTCCTCAACAGCCCGATATTCTAATGCCGATCAAGTATCTGAAAGGCGTTGGAGATCAGCGTGCCCGCTGGCTGAACAAGCTGGGCATCTTCACTCCGCTGGATCTCATGGAGCACTTCCCGAGAGATTATATCAGCCGCAATCTGCATCCGGCCTTGATAGATTGCCAGCCTGGTGCTCAGGTGGCTTTCACGGCTCAGATCAGCTTTGTGGATTTTCGCACCACCCGAACCGGCATCAAGCTGCTCAATCTGGGCGTTTCGGATGGCAAGGCCACCGTGATCTGCACCTGGTTTCGCTATCCACCGCAGTATGAGACAATGTTCAAACCTGCCCGGCTGATCTGGCTGAGTGGCAGTCTGAGTGAGCATGACGGCCAGCTTCAGATGCTGCATCCGGAGTTTGAGCTGCTGATTTCCGAAGAAGAGGAATTGGATTGGTGGAAGAGCCGCAGCCTGCTGCCGGTTTATCCGCTCTCCGGGAAACTGACTCAAAAGGGTATGCGCAATCTGGTTTACCGGGTCTTTGAGCTCTATGCGGAGCAGATCACGGAGCGGCTGCCTGCGGAACTCCTGGAGCGTCACAACTACCTCCCGCGCCGCATAGCTCTGCAGAAGATGCACTTTGGTCTGGATGCCAAAGAACGTGAGGCGGTGCTCAAAGGCTTTGCCTATGAAGAGCTGTTCTTTAGCCAGATCCTCTGGGCTCGGCACAAGTATTATCACGATACCACCCAAAACGGCATCGTCTTCGAAAATAAAGAGCTGCTCAAACGCCAGCTCTGGGAAAGGCTGCCCTTTCGCCTCACCGGTGCTCAGATCCGGGTGATCCGGGAGATCTTTGGAGATATGTGTTCCGAGCGCCAGATGAGCCGGATGCTGCAAGGGGACGTGGGCAGCGGCAAGACCATCGTGAGCCTCTTTGCCATGCTGCTGGCCATCGATAACGGCTATCAGGCAGCGCTCATGGCACCCACGGAGATTCTGGCAGATCAACACTTTAACAACATCTCCCGGCTCCTGAATGGCATGGATATCCGGGTCGCCTTGCTCAAAGGCGGAAAAAGCAAGGATAAAGATCTGCTCAAGAGCGCTATTGCCTCCGGTGAAATCCAGCTTATCATCGGCACTCATGCGCTCTTGCAGGAAGACGTGGAATTTCGGGCTCTGGGCATGGTGGTGGTTGATGAACAGCATCGTTTTGGGGTGGAGCAACGTGCTGCTCTGGCACGTAAGGACAAGCATCCCGATCTGCTCTATGTCTCCGCAACGCCTATCCCCCGCTCGCTTTCCATGACTGTTTACGGCGATCTGGAGCTAAGCATTCTGGACGAGCTGCCACCCAACCGCAAAGAGATTCAGACCTTCGTGCGCAGCGATCAGAAGGTCTCCACAGTCTATTCCGATCTGCGCAAGGAGCTGACCAAGGGCAGGCAGGTCTATATCGTTTGCCCTCTGATCGAGGAATCGGACAAGATGGATCTGCTGGATGCGCAGCGGCTCTACGAACATATTTCGCAAAAAGTCTTCCCGCAGTTCCGCTGCACTCTGCTGCACGGCAAGATGCCTGCCAAAGAAAAGGATGCCATCATGCTGGCCTTCAAAGATGCCAAGATAGACATCCTGGTCTCCACCACGGTGATCGAGGTGGGAGTGGACGTGCCCAATGCTTCGGCGATGGTGGTGATGCATGCGGAGCGTTTTGGCCTGGCACAATTGCATCAGCTCCGGGGCAGAGTGGGACGTGGGGCGGAACAATCCTATTGCTTCCTGGTGAGCTTTGATCCCGTTTCGGGGGTGGGCAGAGAACGGCTCAACACCATGGTGAAGACCAACGACGGCTTTGTGATTGCTGAGAAGGATCTGGAGCTGCGAGGCCCGGGAGAATTCTTTGGCAAAGAACAATCCGGAATGCCCAGATTCAAATTTGCCAGCATCATCAGAGATCAGGACATCCTGCTGCAGGCACGTCGGGATGCCTTTGAAATCATTAGAAGAGACCCCGATCTGCAGGAAGACGCCAATGCCTTTCTCAGAAGAAAGTTCCGGGATTTGTATTCCAAACGGGAAGAACTAATCCTCTATTAAGGAACGAGTCTTGCAAAAGTTATTGACTAATATGTGGTTCAAGATAATCTAGTACAAAACATAAGAACAAATGAGGTGAGAATGAAGCATTTGACGACTATGCTCTTGCTGATCCTTTGCATCGGCATCCTTTCCGCATCAGGTTTCGATCCGGATTACTTCCATTCACGCTCGATTATAGCGTGTTTCTCCAAGGAAGCGGTCGGAAACGATAGCGGAGTGATCAATTTTAGAACAGATAACGGCGCGGTTGTGACCGGCCTGGGCTCTTTTGATGCTCTGGCTGCACAATTCCGCATCGTTGACCTGGAACATATGCACCCCTACGTGAAGGTTCCCACCTGGAACGACAATGGCGTGTATCTGCAAAATATCTATCGGCTGAAGCTGGATAGCGATAGTATGATGGACGATGCCGTGGCCGCACTGGCCAAGGATGCAAACTTGCTTTGGGCAGAGTTTGAGACCATCAACCGCGAGAAATGGGTACCCAACGATCCCATGCTGGTAAACCAGTATGTCCACAACCGCATTCGCAGCTTTGACGCCTGGGATTACACCCTGGGCAGCTACGAAGTGCTATTGGCAATTGCTGATTCCGGTGTGAAGTGGAATCATCCTGATCTGCGCAACAATATCTGGGTCAATCCTGCTGAATCCCCCGGAATGACTATCAACTGGACTGCCGGTACCATTACCGGTGGCAATGGAGTTGATGCCGGTGAAGGCGGAAACAAGATCGACGACCTTTTGGGTTATGACTTTTTCTCAAACGATAACAACCCCTATCAGAACTGGGCAAATAACGATCATGGCACTCACGTGGCTGGTTGTGCTGCGGCTGTTGGCAACAATGGCATTGGTGTGGTCGGAACCTCTCCGCTGGTCTCCATTCTCTCCTGCAAAGGAGCTTCCAACACCAGCAATTCCACCGGTATTTCAGCTGGTTATGACCAGATCAAATATGCCGCCGAGATTGGTGCCGACATCGTGAATGCCTCCTGGGGCGGACCCGGAAGCGGCGCATATCCCAACAGCATCGTGAATTATGCCACGGCTTTGGGTTGCCTGGTGGTAACTGCCGCCGGTAATGCCAATACCGAGCATACCACAGCCTATCAGGATTATCCTGCCGATGCCACTGCTGCTCTTTGCGTGGCTGCCACAGGTCCCAGCGACCTCAAGGCAGATTTCTCTGATTTTGGTGCCACAATAGATATCAGCGCTCCCGGCTCGGGTATCCAATCCACTATCATTCAGAGCGATGGCTATGCTGCCTATGATGGCACTTCCATGGCTTCTCCGATCGTGGCTGGTGTGGCTGCCCTGGTCAAATCCGTGAATCCGGAGCTCTCTGCTGCTCAGCTCAGACAGCGTCTGATGGACACCGCAGACTATATTTACGACATCAATCCAGATTATGAAGGCAAGCTGGGCACAGGCCGCGTGAATTCCTTTGCTGCTGCTATGTATGACAAGATTCCCAATATCACAGTGGAAGAATTTATGGTCTCCGAAGTGCAGGGAGATGGCGATGGCATTGCCAATCCTGGTGAAGTGCTCAAGCTGGAAGTCTCTTTGAATAACTATATGGATCCCTTCACAGGGCTCACCTGGCTCACCGGGGAAAACGTTCAGGCCCGTTTGCGCTGCAGCTATCCGGGCATTTCAGTGCAGGATTCTCTGGCCAGCTTTGGCACCCTGACTGCCGGCAGCACCATGTGGAACTTTGGCAGTCCCTTCACATTTAACACTGTGAGCACACTGCCTTCCGAGCCCATTCCCTTTGAGCTGTATGTAACCGCCAATCCCGGCTACGACTTCCCCTATCACGCAACTATCCCGATCAATATCAATCTCTCTCTGGTGCAAGCCGGATGGCCTTACAACGTGGGTGGAGCCTCTGGTTCATCCCCAATTCTTTACAATCTGGATAGCAGCCCCGATCTGGAAGTGGTCTTTGGCACTCCTGCCGGATACGTTCATGCCGTGAAAGACAATAATTCCAATACCAATATCGCCGGCTTCCCCGTCAATGTGGGCGCTGCAGTGATCGGCTCTGTCGCCATGGCAGATCTGAATGGCAATAACGAGATGGATTTTGCCGTCTCCACTCAGGCCAACAACGTTGTAGCTATCACCCAGTCCGGCCTGATGATATTCTCCATGCCCGCTGGTGGAACTCTGCGTTCCGGTCCGGTGATTGCAAACCTGATTCCCTCTCAATCCGCCAAGGTGATAGCTGTTACTCAGACCAGTATCCTCAATGTCTTCAATGCCGACGGCACAACGATGACGAACTTCCCAGTAACTCTGGGCGGTGCTTTCCTGGCTCCTCCGGCAGTGGCAGATCTGAATGGCGATGGCAACCTTGAGATCATTGTGGTCTCTCTGCAAGGTGCGCTTCATGCTATCAATCCCCTCACCGGACAGAACCTGGCTGGCTTCCCCGTTACCGCTGCTGCTTCCCAGAATGCTCCGGCAATTGCCAATCTGGATAGTGATCCTCAGCCTGAGATTATGGTTACAGCCAGTACCAATGGTCATCTCTATGCCTTCAATCATGATGGCAGCACCTTGTTTGAGAAGAACATCGGGCAGCAGATCAAGACCAGCGCCGTGGTTGCCGATGTCGATAACAACGGTAGCAAAGAGATCATCGTGATCTCCGCACAGGGACAGATCTTTATCCTCAATGCCGACGGCACCAACCTGCCCAATATGCCTATTACCATGAATGTTGCAGTGGAATGCACGCCTGTGGTGGCTCGTTTTGACGATAGCAACCTGGCAGGCATCATCTTTGGTGATACCAATGGCAAGATCCACTCCGTCCGTAAAGACGGCACCCAGTCTCCAAACTTCCCCTACTCTCTGGGTGGAAACGTCAAAGTCTCCGCCGCTCTGGCTGATATTGACCAGGATGGAGATCTGGATATTGCTATTCCCGATAACGCCAAATACTATGTGCTGGATATCAAGCGTCCTGCTCAATCCATCGAGTATGCCTGCTACATGGGCGGCTGGAACCGCAGTGGCAACACCTATCAGGCCACTCCCAATACCGATCCTTCCACTCCCGCAGTACATACAGAGCTGATGGGCAACTATCCCAATCCCTTCAATCCTGAAACCACTATTCGTTTCAGCCTGCAAAATGCCGGCCCCGTGAGCCTGAGCATCTACAATGCCCGTGGTCAATTGGTGCGCAGCCTGGTGAACAGCCAGATGTCAACCGGTGCCCACAGCGTTGTCTGGAATGGCTTGGATGATGGTGGTCGGAGTGTGTCCAGCGGCATCTATTACTACCGGATGCAAGCCGGAGATTACAACCACACCCGCAAGATGGTTCTCGTGAAATAAACCATTCTCACCCGATATAGATAACCCCGGAGTCTTCCGGGGTTTTTTTCTTGACTTCTATTGCAATCTATGGATGTGGTTTTATACGTTTCAGGAATTGTAGTTACTGCTCAGATCGTCGCAGTTTTACCCCCTGAGATATTTGAGCTTTAGAAGCAGAGAAGATTAAGGAGTCAGAATGAGGTATCCTGTTTATTCCGGCCTGTATATAGAGTCTTCCAGGCAGAGAATCAGTATTATCTGTATTATCGTGCTATTTATGGCCTTTGTCGCCGGCTTATACGGGCAGGAAGAGGACAATCACATTCAAATAGGTGTGCTGGCTAACCAGGGAACTGACCGAGCCATTGCCCAATGGGAACCCACGGTTGAGTATCTCAATGCAGAAATGACGGATTACCAGTTTCATCTCGTCCCCCTCACCTTCACCGAGATGTACCACTACATAGAGAAGCAGCAGCTAGACTTCCTGATCACCAATACCAGCACTTCTGCCGAGATAGAATATTCCTATGGAGCCTCACCTCTTGCCACTATGATGGAAAACTTCAATGGCAGAGGCTACAACACCTATGGGGCTACTATCTTCTGCCTGGCCGATACCAAAGGCATAGACAAGCTGGAAGACATCAAGGGCAAGCGCTTTGCAGCGGTTGATCCCCTCTCCTTTGCCGGCTGGCACATGGCGCAGCGAGAGTTCAAAGAAGCAGGCATGAACACCCCCCGGGATTTTGCCTCAGTGACTTTTAGTGGAACTCATGACAACGTCGTGAGGGCAATATTGGATGGCAGTGCAGATGCCGGTGTGGTTCGCACCGCCACTCTGGAAAGCATGGCTGCCCGTGGAGAGATCAAGCTCTCTCAATTCCGGATCATCAATGCCCAAGTGGCAAACCTGAGCTTCCCCTGGCTGCATTCCACCCGCCTCTATCCCAATTGGACTATAAACGCCTTTCATCAGGACAATCCTTCTCTGAATAAGAGAGTCGCCATGCTCCTGATCTCCATGAGCCCCAATGATCCTGCCGCTGTTGCTGCCAATATCACAGGCTGGACCATCCCGCTCTCCAATCAACCGGTGATGGCATGCCTGCGCGAACTGGGCATCGGACCTTATCAAAATAGAGCCGGCATGGCTCTGCGGGAAGTTATCAAAGCTTACCGCTGGTGGCTTCTGGCCGGCCTGATCGGCCTTCTGGCGTTACTATTTCTCTTACAGAAAGTAAGCCGGTTGAACCGCAATATCAGCAGATCCAACCAAGCTCTCAAAAAGAGCGAAGCAAATTTCCGCCTGCTCTCGGAGCAGTATCAGACCATCAACGAACATCTGGAAATTGGCGTCACCCTGATCAGCCCGGACATGCAGGTGGTAGTGGCAAACCGAAGGATGCGGGAGTGGTTCCCCAGTGCCGATACACCTTCTGTAATGCGCTGTTACGACGTCTTTGAGGGCACTAGATCCGGAGAAATCTGCGAAGGCTGCCCTGCCAATCTCAGCCTGGAAGATGGCGAGATTCACCATCTGGTCCGAGAGTTTACCCGCGAGGGAAAGACACTCATCCTCAAGATCACCACCATCCCCATCCGGGACGAGAATTCCCAGATCGCCGGGATCCTGGAAATGGTGGAAGACATCACCGAGAAAGAGCTCTTCACCCAAGAGATCGAAAGCCAGAGAGCCATCCTGGAAGCCGTGCTGGATGCCATCCCGGACACAGTGGGAATCCTTACCCCGGAAAAGACTGTTGTCCGCTACAACCGCAGCGGCTACGAGATGTTCGGAAAGGACCGCATGCAGGTGGATGGCAGGAAGTGTTATGAAATCTTTGAAGATAGTGAATTCTGCAGGGATTGCCACATCACAAAGACCATCGAGACCAAGAAATTTGCCCAGTTGGAATGCTACCATCCCACGCTGAAGCGCTATCTGGATTTCCGCAGCACCCCCGTCTTCGACCGCGATGGTAATCTCAAACTGATCGTCGAGCAGGTGCGCGATATCTCCAAACGGAAACAAGAGGAGAATGCTCAAGATTACCGGAATAGCTATCAACGCCTGATTTCCGAGATCTCTTCGGATTTCATCTCTGCCAGCATCACAAACATAGACGAAAAGATCGATGCCATGCTGGAAAAAGCCGGCAAGTTCTTTGGTGTGGATCAGTGTTACGTAGTCCAGTTTGGCGAGAATATGCAGGTCATGAGCCAAACCCATAGCTGGTACACCCAGGGAGTGGAGCATTTTGCGGAAAAGCGGGAAATCCCGACTTCCGTCCTGCCCTGGTGGTTCAAACAGATTTCCCAGAGAAAACCAATCTATATCAGCGATCGGGATGCTCTGCCGGTTGATGCCAGAACCGAGCATGAGTTCCTCACCAGCCGTGGCATTCACTCCATGATCTCGCTGCCCATCCTCTCTGAAAACCGCGTTATGGGCGTGTTTGGAATGAGTTGCATGAATCAGGAATGCAATTGGGAAGATAAAGACATCACCCTCCTGCAGGTGCTGGCCAATACCCTGGCAGATGCCATTGTAAAGACGGATTCCGAAAAAGAAATCCTGCTCGCCAAAGAAATGGCAGAGGCAGCCAGCAAAGCCAAGAGTGAATTTCTGGCCAATATGAGCCACGAATTGCGCACACCCCTAAACGGCGTGATCGGCTTCACAGACCTGCTGCTGGAAACCCCCATGAATTCTCAGCAAAAGCTATATCTGGAAAATGCTCACAATTCCGCCCATGCCCTCTTGGAAGTGATCTCCGAAATCCTGGATTTCTCCAAAATAGAGGCCGGAAAGCTGGAGCTCGAGCCCGTCAAGACCGATCTGGTCGAGCTGGCAGAATCCTGCATGGACGTCGTGGTCTTCCAGGCCAGCCGCAAGAACCTCGAGCTGATTATCAATATCGAGCCCGAGCTGCCCAGATTTGCCATCGTCGATCCAGTGCGCCTCAAACAGGTGCTCATCAACCTGCTGGGCAATGCCGTCAAGTTTACCCACAAAGGCGAAGTCTGCCTCAAGATCACTGCCTCTCAGATAACCAACGGTGAAGCTCACTACCTCTTTGAAGTCACAGACACCGGCATCGGCATCGATCCCTCTCAACAGGATAAGCTCTTCCAGGCCTTCTTCCAGGGCGATAGCTCCACCACCCGTAAGTATGGCGGAACCGGACTGGGACTGGTGATTTCCGGGCTCCTGATCGAGAAGATGAACAGCCGCATCCATCTGGACAGCACTCCCCAAAAAGGCTCCCGCTTCCACTTTGAACTGGTCCTGCCCTGCGAACAAGGCAAGAAGGGAGACTACCAGGAACTGAAGCGTCTGCGTCGCATCCTGGTGGTGGATGATAACGATAACAACCGCACCATTTTGGAAGACACCCTGCGGCTTTGGGGGTCTCGAAGTCCATAGCTGCGACGGTGCAGTGAATGCCCTGGCCACTATCCACAGTCCCCACAGCTTTGACTTGATGATCATAGATTATCACATGCCGGATTATGACGGCTTGCAGACCCTGAAGATGATCCGCAACAAGCTGGATGGCAACCTGAACCCTCCCTGTATTATCTATAGCTCTGCAGACGACGTTTTTGATAAGGACACCACCCAATCTCTGGGCATCAATTTCCAGCTCTTTAAGCCCGTGAAGAGCAAGGAATTGCACAACTATCTCCGCTATCTGGACGAAGGTTATGAGCAGAAAAAGGAAGAGACCAAAAAAGCCCGAACCAAGCTAGGTGCCACCGAAGACCTCCTGAATCTGAGCACCATCCTGGTCGCTGAAGATAATATCACCAACCTCACCCTGATCAAGGTGCTGCTCAAGAAGATGCTGCCCCATGTGAAGATCTATGAGGCCAGAAACGGCAAGGAAGCCCTGGATACCGCCCTCTCTGATCCCATCGATCTCATCCTGATGGACGTCCAAATGCCTGTGATGGATGGCATTGAGGCCACCAAGCAGATTCGTGCCGTGGAAACCATCACCAAACGTCATCTGCCCATCATTGCCCTCACAGCAGGCGCTCTGATCGAAGAGCGGGAACGCTGCTTTGATGCGGGTATGGACGAGTTTCTCACCAAACCTCTGGATCAGGGCAAGCTCAAGCTGGCATTATCCAAGCTTATGAAGCCCGAGGATGGAGCAGAACCCGTTGTTCCAACCGATGCTCCGCTCAAAAAAGCAGATGCCGCCAAGCTTAGTTTTGATGAAGCCGGCCTGCTGATGAGAGTGAGTAACGACCGGGAGCTGATGAAAGACCTGATCGGGATCTCCCTGGCGCAATTCCCCCTGCAGATCGAACAGCTCAAAGAGGCAGTGCAGAGCCGCGTTCCGGAGAATATCCGGCGTGCCGCTCATGCCATCAAAGGCTCTGCCCTGAATATGTCTCTAAACCAAATGGGAGATCTGGCACTAACCATGGAAAAAGCCGAGCTGGATCTGATCGATGGCTACCTGGAAGCTATGCAAAGTGAATGGGAGAAGGTCAAAGATATCCTGCAGTCCTTGTGATGATAGAACGCAGATAACGGGATCGACTGGATCAGCGGGATTTTTGATAGCACGCTGATGACGCAGATGATTACGAAGACAGTTGCACATGACGTAGAACAAGGCGTGTATAAGGTTTCATCTCCCTGCTCTGCGTATCGTCATTCCTGCGAAGGCAGGAATCCACAAGTTTGTTAACCAGATGTTGAACAACTGGTTGTA
>JAEZUG010000009.1 GCA_023421135.1 Candidatus Cloacimonadota bacterium
GCCAGGAAGTCCGGAACGAAGTGGAGGACGCTGAATATAGCCCAGGACGCAGTCCTGGGGACCCGGCAAAGACAAACATCTTCGTAAAATGCTCCCACCCATAGCTTTGAGCGTGAACGCTCAAAGCTATGGGTGGGAGCTAATATGTTCCTACGATTGCGCAACCCGAAAAACCCAGGACTGCGTCCTGGGCTATATTCAACGCCCTCCGGGCTGATAAAAGTGTTGTTACACAGTCTCCTTCGCAGGAATGACGGAGAAGAGCAGAGGGGAGGAAGTGTGAAAGAGACATCTTGTCGCTTTAAACTAAAACAGAGAAAAAGAGTTAAAGAGGTCTCTCTGCATAGAGTAGAGGAGGTGGGAGAGTAAAAGAGAGTTAGTAGTTTTGAGAGCCCCCCCCACCATTGCCATCAGTTCTGGTCTGCGTAGCGCCATCGGTAGAGAACACCGGCCAGGCCGATGAGTCCTGCTGCTAAGACCACCACAATGCTGATTGCTCCGGGATATATACCCTTTATACCGTTTTCGGCAAACAGCATCGAGACGCTCCAGGGATAGTAAGCGCTCCAACCCAGCATTCCCAAGAAATTGCTCATCACAAGCGCCACCACGGTGAAGCCCACCGGAGCCAGGAAGCCCCGGGTCCATGATGCGATAAAAGCAGCGATCATATTGATCCAGATATTCATCAGAACGGCTATATAGATAACAGACATACAATGACTTGTATATGAAGGACTCCAATTGTCCAGCTCTAAGAACTCCTGTAGCCGCATAATGACGTTCGGTATTTTGAGCAGGTTTTATAGAAAACAGACGGAGTCATAACAATTAGATTGACAAAAAACTAATTGTAAACTTTCTTCCGCCCTAAATTGGATCATAGGATTGCGCTGATTGAGCCGAATAATGATTGGGAGTACGCCCAGCAACCGCAATATGTTATCCATCAGAGTTAAAGGAGTGTCTCATCGTGACTAGAAACATCCTGTTGCTGCTCGCAATGTCGCTTATGATCTTCTCAGCATATGCGCTTGAACCTCTCAACATCGAGAATTTGATGCCACAAACCCGCATCGTCTATACAGCCCCCTATTCGCAAGATTTCAATAGCGTTGCCCCCGGCACTATTCCGGAAGATTGGTCATTTAATGATAACGGCGATGCCGACCCTTTACCCTGGCAAGTTAACCATGGTCAAGCCTGCTGCTTTTTTAACGAATACTGGATAGGTCAGGGTAGGAGCCTATGGACTCCTTGGATCATAATTCCAGGGTCACAGTACAGATTGAATTTCAAGTGGTCTCATGGTCAGAGGACTGAATATAATTACGACTACGGTGCTGTTTACGTATATGTAAACGAAAACGATTACACTAAAGTGTGGGAACGCTTTGGAATTGCTTTCAATTCAAATGATGGTTACACCATTCCGGAAGGCAGCATGGGATACCCGGGTACGGGTGTATCGGAAAGCATAGATCTAAGCAGATGGGCAGGGCAACAGATCTTTATTTTGTTTAATGGCATCAGCGCTTGGGGTCCCGTCTGGTTCGTTGATGATTTCAGTGTGCAGTATCAGGATACGTCCATCAGCACTTTCCCTTCGACTCAGAGCTTTGCTTCGACCACCTTCCCTCCCTCATACTGGTCGGTGCCAAACACATGGGAGGCTCCAGGTCTTAATGCCTGGTGGCGCGATAACAGCAACGCTTATGGAGCCAGTGGAACGGGAAGCGCGCTCTGTTCTTTTGAAAACGTTCTTGCCGACCGGCAAATCGTCCTCACCACCCCAAATCTGAATCTGGGTGATTATGGCGGGAAGCTAAGCTATGACTATGCCTATTCCCCCTATCTGGCTCCCAATGCCAATGAGCGGCTGGACATCCAATATTCCCTGGATTACGGTATTACGTTTACTACTCTTGCCTCATACAATGCCGGAACCGGAGGAGGTATGGCCACCGCTGCTCCTCACTCTGGAGCACAATGGGCTCCTGCCTCCACAGAGTGGGCAAGCCGCACCTTGGATCTTCCGCCCGGAACGAAACAAATCCGCTTCCTGGGTACCAGCGCTTACAACGGCAGGCTCTATATAGACAATGTCAAGTTTGAGAAGAACTACTTTGCTTCCGGCACCGGAACCCAGACCGATCCTTTCACCGTGAGCAATGCCAGGGAACTGAACCTGATCCGCAACTATCCGGGCTCTGCCTCTTCCCGGACCTATTTCAAATTGATCAGCGACATTGACTTGCTTTCCTACCTATCTGCAGGCGGAGAAGGGTATGCAGCCTGGGGCACCTATGGCTGGCTTCCCATTGGAAACAACACCAGTATGTTTTACGGTGGTTTGGACGGAGATGGGCACACTATCTCCAACCTTCGCACAGCTTATTACGGAAGCTATCACGGTTTGTTTGGAATGACTGCCGTTGGGAGCACTATCAAAAACCTGAATCTGAGCAGCACTTGCAGTATCCTCGGTGATGCCGATACAGGCTCGATAGTGGGTCACAATAAAGGCAGCATCGAAAATTGCAGATCGGCGGCAGCAGTCAACATCGGCAATGCAACAACAGGTGGAGGAATCTGCGGAAACAACAATGCCGGCTCCATCATAGGCTGCACTTTTACCGGCACTGTCTCGAGATCCGGCGCCGGCGTTACAGCTAACGGCCTGGGTGGCATCGCAGGCAGAAACGAAACCGGCGCTGCTATCACTAACTGCAATTCCACAGGCACAATAACCGGAAGCACCTGGTGTGGTGGATTGGTGGGCTGGAATAATGGAACCATCAACAGAAGCTTTTCTTCCGGGAGCATAAGCAGCAATCAGAATTCCATTGGGGGACTGGTGGGTCAAAACCAGGGAAGCATCAATAACAGCTATTCCCATGCAAACGTAATCGGAGCGGACTATATAGGCGGTGTGGTGGGCAATCAAGGTGCAACCGGATCGATCATCAATAGCTATTCTACCGGGACGGTTTCCGGAGGACAAAAAGGTGGTTTGCTTGGTTCCAGTGGCGGAAGCGTTATCAGCTCTTACTGGGATACCCAGACCAGCGGACAGGCAACTTCTTATGGCGGGACAGGCAAGACCACCGCTCAGATGAAGACCCAGTCCACTTTCACCGGATGGGATTTTACAGTAGAGACTACTAATGGCAGCAACGACTATTGGAATCTCAGCCCTCTGGATAACAGCGGTTATCCCGATCTGGCCTGGAGATATGCCTCCCAGATCAAAAGCCCTGTTTTAGTGTCTCCAGCCAACAATGCTTATGGAGTAAACAAGGACGGCTTCAGCCTCGTCTGGTCTCCCAATCCAGTTGGTCTTGTGCCAGACCATTACACCATCTATCTGGTCAAAGATGATCCCGCGCAAATCTTCAATAGTGGATATCCCGGCCAACACACTATCAGCAACCTCACCGGCGTCTCCATCAATCCTGTGGCAGAGGCTGGGTTTGGCTTCAGCTATGGAGAAAACTGGTATTGGACTGTCGTGGCCTATTCTTTAGCGGGCACAGCCAGCCCTGCTCCAGCCACCCAGAGCTTCCATATCCAAAGAGACCAATTTGTTACGGAGAGCTTTGAGGTAGGATGCATCGACGGCACCTCCAATATCTCGGAGTGGACTCTGGCCATGGAAACTGGATCCAGCCCCTGGACTGCAAATTCAACCTATTCTGGAAGCTTGGAACCCAGAACCGGCGAGTTCAACGTCTATCTATTCCATTCAGACGGAGCGGCGGCAGTATCCTGGTTGTTCCATCCCATCACGTTGGTTGGTTCGCGCACTTATGATGTTGAGCTCTATGCCCGTCAACAATCAACAAATCCAAACTATGCCCAGATGGGGATTTATTACGGCACTGATCCAACTATTGTTGCCATGACCAATAGCATTGCCGATCCCACCTTCCTTGATACGAGTGAGTACAAGCGGATAGCCGGCAGCTTCACTCCCTCGGGTTCCGGAACCTATTATCTGGGGATCAAGGGATACATTGGCGGCAGCACAAACTATCTCGCCCTGGATGATGTGAAACTCAGCGTCACAGCTCCCAATCCGGTCACTCTGAATTTACCGCTCAATCAAGCCACCTTTGTAAACACCCTGGCAAGCTTTGGCTGGACAGCACCATCCGCCGGTATTCCGCCCAGTTCATACAAACTTTGCGTCAGCACCGTCAACCCTCCCACGCTGGACAATCTCAGCGCAGTGGTTGAGGCACCAGCCACCAGCTTTACCTTGCCGGAAGCGTCCAGACTGCAGCCATCTACTACCTATTATTGGTCAGTTATAGCCGAAGCTCAGGGTGAGCACTCCTCAAACAATGCCGTGTATTCATTTGTCACCCTGCCTGAGGGTGCTTTGACTGAAGGTTTTGAATCCGGAGCCATACCGGGTGGATGGACTGTCCTCAATCTGGATGGAGGCACAAAGAGCTGGTCTGTGAGCAACATCAATGTCATCACAGGGGCGGTTTCGGCTTGCATCTATGCAGAGCCCTCCCGCCAGAATGATGATTGGCTGATCAGTCCCAGATTGGGTGGAAGCGAGATTGTTCCAGATAATTTCCGGTTTTCACTGCGTAAGATCTATTCAAACTACCCCGAAGAATTCGAAGTGCTGGTTTCCACCACAGACACCCAACCCGCTTCATTTACTGCGATAGGGAGCTATAGCATCCCAGATCTTCAGGTTTTCAGTCCGAACTTTAATCTTGATACTTTTGGCGGTGCCCTGATCTATCTTGCCATTCGATATCGCGGAAACAATGAAAACGGAATCTGGTTGGATGATGTGTTTGGCCCACCGCTATATACATCAAGCAATCTGGATATCGCCGCCACCTCCATCACAGGGCCTTCCGCTATCGCTATCGCCAGGCCTTATGATTACACAGTCGGCATCCAAAACAATGGCTTTGCCTTGCAGAGCGGCTACACTGTGTATCTGAAATGTCAATCTCCCGAAGCAACCCTGGCTTCTTTCGCAATGCCGGCTTTAGGAGGATATGCCTCCACCACCCATACGTTTAATTGGACCCCGGATGCCATCTACCTGGGGACTGCCAATCTCTATGCCGAAGTTGCATTGCCAGGAGATACGGTTCCGGCAAACGACATCAGCCCCAGTTTGGCTGTAACCATTACACCCAGGGAGATGTTGAATGAAGGTTTTGAATCTGGCACAATCCCTGCCAATTGGACTGTCCTGAACGCTGACTCAGGCACAAATCAATGGAGCATTTTGGCTAACAGCGTAGCTCACAATGGCTCACACAGCATTCAAGTCTGGTATGAAAGCTATGAGGAGAGCAACGATTGGATCATCACTCCCCCATTGATGTTGAGCGCTTCCCGCGTTGATACCATCAGCTTCTGGATGATAGGGTCTTATTCTGATCCCTGGGAAGTGCTGGTTTCCACCACGGACACAAATCCCGCCTCCTTCACCATGATCGACAGTGGGTTAGCCAATCCAACCTGGATTCAAAAGACCTACAATCTGGATGCTTATGGAAATGCCGTGGTCTATGTTGCCATTCGAGCCTTGAGTTATGACCTGTCTGCATTGTGGCTGGATGATTTCGAAGGGCCTCCCATATATACGCCTGGCGGGCTTCTGGATACCCCCAACGTCAGTATCAGCTCTTCCAACAGCGATGTTATCCTTAGCTGGGATTCAGTTGCGGGAGCCACAGAATATCACATCTATAGCTCGGAAGATCTGGTAAACTGGTCTCCCAGCTACATAAGTGTCGCCGCACCAGGCCAAACACTCAGCATCAATACGGCAACCAGTGGCAGGATCTTCTTCAAAGTTGTAGCCTACAATCCTTCCAGCCCATCCACCAGCACCAATACTCAGACTGACTTGATGGAACCTCAATAATATGGCGGGATCCCCCCAAGAATCTTAAGAAATTAGCTTTTGAGGCAAAATATCGATATCTATACTGATGTCACAAATCTAAGGTAAGTCATAGTGTTCTCAAACAGACAGATAGATAAGTGACACAAAGCTTTTGCCATAAATAACTGTCTTGATTAGGAAGTGCACGTATAGAATCTCAGCTTATGAACGCTGAGGGAGACGCGTTGCACCGCATGCACACTGCCGAAGTATTTAGTAAGTTTTTCTGTTGAAATCACCTCCATAATCAAATCTCGCAGTTACAGTAGGAAAGAGAATCGTGACGTTCTTGCTATTGCAGTGAATGTAGGTCGGGATGTCAATGAAATGGTGAGGAACTGGGATGGGAGTATAAAGTCTCACTGAAAACTGCAAATGCGCTGGCAAATGATTTGTAAACCAGCAGACTCAGATTCTGATGTCATTCATCCCATATGAATTGTTGATGTAGTATTGCTTACACCACCTTTGAGACACTACCTTCAGCTTGAGGTAGTGTCTCAACAAATTACAGCATAGGGTTATCTATAAATCATATGTAACATTTCTGTTATTCAACCCCAAGTCCCCACTTCTCTTTCCATTACAACGAAGAGTTCCATAGTTGTTTCTTTGATGGGAACGAGGGAGTGTACCACCCAACCTTGAGATGCAAGTTCGTTAAGGGATTGTTCCAGAGCGATAGGATCGACGCTTTTCGAGCTGTACCATTTTTGTGTTTGCGTCAAGATTTTGTATTCTTTCATAAATTACTCCAAGAGGTATTACTTAACCACAAAACAAAGAAAGTGGACAGACCATTTTGTGTCAAATGAATTAATACGGGAAGGTTTTTGGGTTCCGTGCACATACAGTTATAATACGTGCAGTCCGCAAACTCACCACGGCCTTAGTGTGTATCCGATTATCACCCCATGATCTTATGTTACCCCATCTTTATACAGGTTTCTCACAAAAATGCTTGACAAGTTCTTGGCTTCACCTATTCTATAGTCAGAACAGTGTAAAGGAGACCACATGCTTATTGAGTTCAGTGTCCAGAACTACCGCTCATTCTACAAGCAGGTAAGTTTTAGCATGGAAGCCAGCTCCAGAGCCGAGCATCCCGGCCATGTGATGGAGCTTGCGCGCCAGAGGATTCTAAAGACCAGCGCTTTCTATGGGGCAAACGCTTCCGGAAAGAGCAATCTGCTCCGGAGTTTTGCGTTTATGAAGAATCTGGTTCTCAATTCCTCCAAGGATACTCAGACTGGAGAAGAGATAAAAACAGAGCCTTTCCTGCTCAACTCAAGTGGAGCAGAGGAGCCCACCCGGATGGAAGTGGTTTTCCTGGCAGAAGAGACCATCTATCGTTATGGTTTTGCCTGCAGTGCCAAACGCGTGGAGAAAGAATGGCTCTTTGCCAGATCAACCAAGCCTAAATCCCGCGAGCTACAGATGTTTGAACGTAGTGCTGGGAGCGAGTATCAAGTTCATCCCAGCTTCAAAGAGGGCAAGGGATCGCTTCTGATGTTTCTGAAAGAAAACACCCTCTTGCTCAGTCTGCTGGCTCAGTTCAACGGCAAAATATCTTCCAGAATTGTTCAGTGGTTTACAAACACAAATATCTGGAATATCGATACCTACATGCCAATTCATACCTCGATACTGGTGCAGAAAGGTCTTGTACCTCAGGATTGGGTAACCGAGTTTCTGCTCAAGGCCGATATGGGAATCAAGGGATTCCAGATCAACGAAGAGGATCTCAATTTGGAAAATGTTAAGAGAGTTCCGCAAGCTATCAGACAGGAAGCCAGCAAAGTCATTAGCCTCTTTATTAAGACCCAGCATGAATACTATGACGAGAGTACAAACCGGTTCAAGTCAGTGATCTTTGATCTGGCGTCCCAGGAATCCGATGGGACCAAGCAGTTCTTCAGCCTGGCAGGCTTGATCTACCATACTCTTAAACAGGGCGGCAGGCTTTTTATCGATGAGCTGGAAAACAGTCTCCATCCCTTGCTCTGCCGTATCATCATCCGTCTCTTTCAGGATCCGGAAACCAATCCCACCGGTGCTCAATTGATTTTTACAACTCACAATACCACACTACTGGACAAAGCCTTCTTCAGAAGGGACGAGATCTGGTTTGCCGAAAAGGACAGCAACTGCTCCACAGACCTCTATTCTTTGGTGGAGTACAAGCTCCCCAAAGGCAAAGCCCGAAGTGATTCCTCCTACGGCAAGGATTATATCCGGGGGAAATACGGTGCCTTGCCATACATCAATTATGAGGATTTCGCCCGCTTGTTTAGGTCGAAGTAGGGAGTAAGTGTGGCTAAATCACGAAGACCTGTAGGCACAAGAAATATTCCTCCTGACCTGATCCTGATTGTCACAGAAGGAGAGAAAACAGAGCCGCTGTATTTCCAATCTTTTCCTCTACATCCCATGAAAGTTGTCCGGATCAAGGGAACTGGCACAAACACTCTTTCACTGGTTACTGAGACTAAGAAGGAAATGGAAAAAGCTAAGAAGTGGTACTTTGAAGAGCATGGGATCAGACTGAAGGATAGGGAGATTTGTGTGTGGTGCGTGTTTGATAAGGATGATTTTCCAGATGATAGATTTGACAATGCAATAACACGTGCCAAAGCCAGAGACTTTCATGTGGCATATTCAAACGAAGCTTTCGAGCTCTGGTATTTGCTACACTTCTCATATATCTCCAGTGCCTTATCCAGGTCTCAATATGGTGAACTCCTCACTCATCATCTTGGGAAGCCCTATGCCAAGAACGATCCCTGTATGTATCAGGTTCTGAGGCAATACCTAGCTATTGCCATCAGAAATGCAAAAGCCCTGCTTGCCTGCTATAACCCACATGTTCCCCACAAAGACAATCCTTGCACCACTGTTTTGAATTAGTCGAATACCTGAACCAGTTTATCAGAGGTTCTTAGCTAGATAATCTGAGCTTGACCCCCCCCCCCGCTCAGCCATCTGTCCCATCAACACCATCAAAAACTTGACATAAATTCGCGATAACCACCTATTGCGCATAAATAAATATGATAAGGAAGACAGTTGCACATGACGTAGAACAAGGCGTGTATAAGGTTTCATCTCCCTGCTCTGCGTATCGTCATTCCTGCGAAGGCAGGAATCCACAAGTTTGTTAACCAGATGTTGAACAACTGGTTGTA
>JAEZUG010000011.1 GCA_023421135.1 Candidatus Cloacimonadota bacterium
GGTTGAAATGCCTATGGATTCCTGCCTTCGCAGGAATGACATAATGTGAGCATTGGGTAATAATGGGTGTACTCTGTCGTGTTTCTGCGACATTACCTGAAAACTGATAATTATTCAATAGTCTTGAAGCGTTAAAGAAACGAAGGAGGGAGAAGGGAGGAAGATTGAGTGGTGGAGGTGGGTTGACAGTGGTGGTGTGGTGGAGTGGGTTTTCACTGGTCTCCGGTCACTCTCCCAAAGCAGCAAGATGTCGCTTCTACTATCTCTGCTTCTCTTTGTTTTTCTCTGTGCCCTCTGTGGATAAAAATCCGTGTGAATCCGTTTAATCTGCGTCATCTGCGTTCTATTCGGTAGCTTGCCAGCGGGCGGCAGCAGCGCAGCATTAACTATTAACCATTAACCATTAACTGTTAACTCCCATGCATCTACACGTTTACTCACAGTTTTATGCACATATGCACATAGCTCTCTAACCTCAAATAAAAAAGCCGTTTACCGATTTGGACTCAAGGCTTAAGTCTCTAAACCACTTGATTTTCCTGTCTTGACAAAAAGTCCCCCCTGAATTTGTGTAGAAACCCTGCGTGGTTTGGCTGTGATCAGCTCTTGAAAACTCTTATCTTTCAGAGATATCCGAGATACTCACCGCCCCTGTGGATAAATTGTGGATAAGTCCTGAACGAAAGCCAGTATTGAGATCGCTCAGAGATAAGCTAAGAAACTAGTGATAAACAAGATACAACGCCGCAGCCCGGGTTTTGGGAGCAAAACACTAAGCTGTGGATAAATAAAGTTTTAGGATACAGATATGATGGATCAAGACATTTGGCAAAACATACTGGATAAGCTCGAGCTTAATATCAGTCCCCAGAGTTTCCGCACCTGGTTCACCAATACCAAGCTGGTGGATATGAGTGAAGTGGAGATGATGATCCGGGTGCCCACCCCCTTCACCGCCAATTACATGAATCAGAACTACTCGGATACCATTGCCGAGATCGCCTATGCTCTCTACAACCGGCATTACGGGATCAATTTTATCAGCGACCAGCCGGTCTCAGACCTGGTGAGCCCGGAGAAGACTGAGCAGCAGGCCGGACGCAGCCAGATGAGCGCCAAGCTCAATGAACGCTTTACCTTCGACGACTTTGTGGTGGGAAAAAATAACAACTTTGCCTATTCCGCCGCCCGGGCTGTGGCAGATTCCCCCGGTTATACCTACAATCCGCTCTTTATCTATGGAGAGAGCGGAATGGGGAAGACTCACCTGATGCAGGCCATCGGCAATTATGTGCAGCAGGTGAGCCGCAATTGCAATATCTATTATACTACCTCAGAAGCTTTTACAAACGAGATGATAGATTCCATCCGGGCCAATAAGATGCCGGATTTCCGCTCCAAGTTTCGCAAGGTGGATCTCCTGCTGGTCGATGACATCCATTTCCTCTCCCGCAAGGAAGGCACCCAGGAAGAATTTTTTCACACCTTTAATGCCCTCTTTGATAACCGCAAGCAGATCGTGCTGACTTCCGACCGTCCGCCCAAGGATATTCCGGATCTGGAAAACCGGCTGGTGACCCGCTTTGAATCCGGCCTGCTCTGTGATCTGAAAAACCCGGATTTTGAGACGCGCGTCGCCATCCTGCGCAAAAAAGCCGAGCCGGATGGGATTGTGCTGCCGGATGATATCTTTAATTATATAGCCGAAGGCATCACCTCCAGCGTGCGGGCTCTGGAAGGCTCTCTGATCCGCATTCTGGCCTATTCTTCCTATAACAAGATCAATTCGGAGGATATCGACGTCGAGACCTGCCGCAATATCCTGGCCGATATGATTTCTGAGACTCAGAAGGAGATCACGCTGCATCTGATCACGCTGCAGGTCTGCACCTATTACAATATCTCCATCTCCCAGATCATGGAGAAGAGCCGCAAGCCTCAGGTGAGCTTTCCCCGCCAGGTTGCCATGTATCTGGCCAATCTGATGATTCCGCAGCTTTCACTGAAAGATATAGCAGATTATTATCACCGTAAAGATCACACCACAGTGCTTTATGCCAAGCGCATGATCGAGAATCAATTTCGCAACGACAACGAGTTTCGCGCCCAGATCGAATCTCTGATCAATAATATCCGCTCCTGATGCTGAAGTTTTTACTCACATCTGCGAATAAATACCTGTGGATAACGGTGGATAAGTCCTCCCTAAAAAACCGGAACCGAAGTTTTGTGGATAAGTGTGGATATCTACCCGGTTTTATACACCACTTATGCACAGAATATGAGCCTCTGCAAGAGCTTCACAGAGCTGGACTTAAAAAAAAGGTTGACCGTTTATCCCCTTATCCACAATGCCTACTACTGATACTACTATAATAAGATATAATTTAATATTAGGATACTTTAAGATGATGAGAGTCAAGACTACAAGATATTTGATGCTGCTTCTGATCCTGATGGTAAGCTGGTTTGGAGCTTGTACCAAGAAGACCAATCCCACAGGAAACAACTGGTCGGATACCCATCCTCTCAGTTTTACAGACAGTCTGTTTACTCTGGGCTTCAGCTTTGGGGACACAGTGAAGGTCTCCGGCTATGAAGGATCGCTTTTGGCGGGGAATATGAACGGTGCGGAGGCGATTACTTTCCTCAGATTCACCGGGCTTCCGGCAGACAGTTTGATCTCCACGGTTAGCGAAGCCAAGCTGGAGCTCACCATCAAGCGTCGCAACACCGAAAGCCGCAATCCCCTCACCTTGAGCTTTATGCGGCTGAAATGGCATTGGACGGCGGATTCCACCTTTGCCGTGGCGGATAGTTCGCTGGTGCCCGCTGGGATTGCCGACTATGTGGTGCCGGTGATTCCGGCTCTTACAGATAGCACTGTCTCGGTGCCTCTGCCTGCCAGTTTGATTCAGAACTGGTATCATGCCGGCAGCAATGGACTCTCGATTGCGATCAAGACGGATACCGGCGCTTATGCGGAGTTCTATTCCATCGATAGCGGCACCAAAGGTCCCAAGATCAAGTTTAAATACAAGCTCACCACGGATGCTGCCTCGGCTGCTCTGAAAGAATATGAGTCCTATAGCATCTCAGATAGTTACCGTGTGGTGGCTCCGGCTTCAGGTTTGGAGCCGGGACGCTGGATCCTGAATAATATTGCTCCCAGCCGGATCTATACCAAGTTTGAGCTCAATCCTTCCCGTTTTGTGGATATGGAGGGAGTGGCGCTGGATGAGCTGGGACTGAAACGGGTGACCATCAACAAGGCCGAGCTGGTCTTTTATGTGAAGGACAATCCCTATTACACCAGTCCCTATCAATACAGCTTCCGGGCCATGAATGTGGTGCGGGATTCGATCTCCTCTGCCGTGCAGCTCAGTAGCTCGGACTATCAGATACTTTCGCTGACCTCTGTTTCTGCCGGCTCTGTGAGTAGCGATAGCATTGTGGTCAATATCACTCCCCTGATCCAGGGTTATATATCCGGAGAATTGGAGAATCTGGGAGTGGTGATCCGTTCTCTGCAGGAGATCATGAATTTTGGTAAAGTGGAGCTCTGGCACTTCTCGGATGCTCCGGCCGGCAAGAAACCCTATCTGCGGGTGCGTTACACACCGCCTTATCTTTAGAATATGAAGAAGTATATCATTCTGCTAGTGCTGCTGACGGCCTTGCTGCTATCCTGCAAGAAGGCCAGGGATGAGAGCCCTATCCTGGCTCAGGTGGGTGAGGAAGTGCTCACGGAGGCAGCTTTTAACTCTCTGTTTAGCAAAGCGGAGCTGGATAGCCTCTCGACAGAGGTGCGTCGCAAGTATATTGAGGATTGGGTGAATCTCACGGTCCTGGCTCAGGAAGCAGATCTCCAGGAGCTGAGCGAGACTCCAGCCCTGAGAGCCCGCCTGGAATTTGCCCGCAAGAAGGTGAAAGCCAATGCCCTGATCGGTCAAAGGCTGGCCTCCATCCGGGTCTCCGAGGATGAACTCTTCAATTATTTCCGGGTGCATCAGGGAGAATTTGAATCTAATCTGAAGGAATACAGTCTGCAGAGGATATTAATCAACGACAAGACAACTGCCGAGCTGATCTTGGGACGCCTGAGCTCCGGCCTGGCTTTTGAGGAAGCTGTGCGCAACTACTCTCTGGAAGAGCTGAAGAACAACGGTGGCCTCATGGGCTGGGTCAGCAAAGCCGGGGCAGATTCCAGCCTCTGGACTGCGGCCAATGGTTTGGCTTTGAACGTTCCTGCTCTGTATAATCAGGGGGCAAACTGGTATGTTTTTCGCATAGTGGAAGAACGGCTGGGTGCCCAGGAAGCTAATTTTGAAGATTATAAGACCGAGATCCGGCACCGCATCATCGCCGAAAAGGAAGAGCAGGTCTATCTGGAGCTGGTGCGGGAACTGAAAGCCCGTAACGATAAGATTTATTATTACTAGGAAGTGTGAATGAAAAGACTTTGCCTAATGCTGCTGGTGCTGCTCTGCACCGGTATCCTGACTGCTGAATTGGTGGATCGTATCATTGCCAAGGTGGGCTCTGATATCATCCTGCAGAGTGATCTGGAGCGTCAGATCCTGCAAATGCGCAGCGCCGGAGTGGATATTGAGCGCATTCAACCCGTGGAAGTCTTGCAGCAGATGCTGGAAGAGAAGATTATGCTGCAGAAGGCTCAGGAATTGAACCTGCAGGTGGATGCCGCCCGGATCAGGACTTATGCCCAGAACTATCTGACTCAGACCAAATCCCGCTATCCTTCCACCGAGGCTTTCAATGCAGATCTGCTGCGTATGAAGGTCACGGAAGAGGAGCTCTTGGCTTTCTATATCGAGCAGATTACCAACAACGCTCTCACCGAGCTGCTGCTGGAACGCTATATCACTTCTCAGATCAACATTGAAGACAGCGAGCTGCGCGCCTTCTATGCCGAAACCCGGGATACTTTGGCAGTGAAACCCATCACCTGGAAGATCGGGATGATCATGCGGGAGATTGGAGCCAGCCAGGAATCCGGCAATGCGCAGCTTCAGGCTATCCGGCAGATCAAAGCCCGCCTGGAAGCAGGGGAAGATTTTGCCACTCTGGCTGCTGCCGAGAGCGATTGCCCCAGCAAAACCCGGGGCGGAGACCTGGGTTTCTTTGGCCGCGGTATGATGGTGGCGCCTTTTGAAGAAGCAGCCTTTAACCTCGGAGTGGGGGAGATCAGCGACGTCGTGGAGACCCAGTTTGGCTATCATATTATCAAGCTTACCGAGACACGGGGCAATGAAATCCGTGCCAGTCACATCCTCAAAATGCTCAGTCCCACCGATGCCGATAGCAGTGCCGCCCGCACATTGATGAATGATATCCGGGCTCAGTTCACCAGCGGTAGCAAGAGCTTCGCCGAGCTTGCCGCAGAATACTCTCAGGATGAAGAAACCGCTGCAACAGGCGGAATCATCGGAGAATTCGGAGCCGAAGAACTGCCGGAACTCTTTGCCACGGCTCTGCTTCGCACTCCTGTGGGACAGATGACTGAAGTGCTGGAACACGAAGGCATGCTCTATCTGATGTGCCGCGTGGAAGAGCTTCCGCAACGGCTGTTTGAATTTGAAGAAGTGCGTCAGCAGATCTATGACTATCTCCTGAGCCAAAAGCAGACCGAAGCCTATAGCACCTGGATGCAAACCCTCATGCAGGAAAACTATGTTCAGATTATACCCTGATAATACCCCTGAGGCAGGTCTTTGAAGAACGATAAACTAAAGCCTGAGAACCTGATTGCCAGCTTCCTGGGCCTGGGATACCTTCCCAAGGCTCCCGGCACCTGGGGCAGTCTGGGTGCGCTGGGGCTTTACTACCTTTTGCCCGGTGAGATCTTTGAGTTCTGGAATCTTATGTATTATCTCCCGGCCCTGCTGCTCTTCAGCCTCTTTGCCGTGTTTATCTCATCCAAGGCAGAGCGTAGCTTGGGGCACGACGCCCCTGCCATCGTGATCGATGAAGTCTGCGGCTTTTTCACTGCCGCTTCTTTCCTGCCCAAGACCTTCATGGTGGGGATCTATGCCTTTGTGCTTTTCCGGGTCTTCGATATTGCCAAGCCGTTCCCGGTAAATATCTCCCAGAAGCTTCCCCGGGGTTGGGGAATCGTGGTGGACGACATTCTGGCCGGTGTCTATGCCCTGATCATCTTGCAAATCATCAACGCCATATACCCTAAGTTTTTTGGAATATAACAAGGAGAACAAATGAACTATATATTACTAACAGCCACAGCCGACAGCACCGCCACTTCCGTGGGCGGAATCAGCCCGATGGTATCTCAACTGCTTTTCTTTGCAGCCCTCTTTGCCATCATGTATTTCCTCATGATCCGTCCTCAGCAAAAGCGAGCCAAAGAGACCCAACGCATGCTGGACAGCCTGCAAGTGAACGACAAAGTCATCACCAGCAGCGGGATCTACGGCAGAGTTACCTCCATCAAACCCGATAAGAACATCGTGGTGGTGGAGATCGACGATACCAACAAAGTGAGAGTGGAGTTCCAACGCTCCGCCATCGTCTCCATCCTGAACACCGAGACCAAGGTGGAATACAAATAAAGGCCATGAAAGATTCACCTCAGTTGCTAGACGTGCATATCTATGGGGATGAAGTCCTGCGCAAGATTGCCGCGCCGGTCACCAGCTTTGATACCGAGCTGCAGGACTATTGTGCAGACCTGGCTTTCACGATGTATGAGCGTGATGGAGTTGGCCTGGCCTCTCCTCAGGTGGGGGTTTCCCGCCGGATCTTCGTCTTTGATCCTCACTACAGCAGGGAAAACGTTCCCCCCAATCCCATCTTTGTGATCAATCCAGTGATCGAAAGCTTCTCCGGGGAAGTAGCCGGAGATGAAGGCTGCATCAGCATCCCGGATATCTATGCCGAGGTAACCCGCCACAAAGATATCACCGTGAAATATCAGGATCTAGCAGGCGTGGAACACAGGGAAGAGCTTTCCGGCTTTGCCGCCATCGTCTTTCAACACGAATATGACCATCTGGATGGTGTGCTGTTTACCGACCGGGTGAACAGCCTCACCAAGCTCAAGCTCACCCGCAAGCTCAAGCTCATGGCCTCCACGGCTGTGAACGGCGTGAACCTGCGGGTCTTTGAGGATGAAGAATAGAACTATGCCGGAGCTCAGAATAGTCTTTATCGGCACTTCAGAATACGGGATTCCCAGCCTGAAGCTGCTGGCAGAGCATCCGGATTACAGACCCGTGCTGGTGATCAGCCAGCCCGACCGTCCCTTTGGCAGGAAGCTTCAGCTCAAAGCCTCTCCCCTCGCGGAGCTGGCAGAGAGCCTGGGCTTGGAAATCAGAAAGCCGGAGCGCGTCAGCGATCCTGCTTTTGTGCAAGAACTTGCCTCCTTTGAACCAGATCTCATCATCACCGCCTCCTATGGCGAGATTATCGGCAAAACCGCCCGCAATATGCCCCGCCTGGGCGCTATCAACCTCCATCCCTCCCTTCTCCCGCTCTACCGGGGAGCTTCCCCCATTCAGAGCGCACTGCAGGATGGCTGCACCCAGACCGGCATCAGTATCTTCCGTCTGGGTCCCAAGATGGATGCCGGGCCGCTGCATCTGCAGGTGAGCCATGAGATCCTCCCGGAGGACAATTTCACCAGCCTGCATGCCCGTTTGGCTGAAGCGACCGCCCGCCTGTTGCCGGACTACCTGCTTGCCCTGCAAGAGGGTAGAATCATCGAAGCAGAGCAGGATGAAGCCCACGCCAGCTATTGCCATAAGATTGAAAAACAACAGCAGCTCCTGGATTGGAACAATCCCGCACCGGTGCTGCACAACCATATCCGCAGCATCTCCTACAGCCCGGGAGCCTTTCAATACTTCCGGGGTTCTGCCCTCAAGATCCTGGGTTCCAGAGTGCTGGACGCGGATTCCACCGGGGCTCCGGGAACTATCGCCCAAATCCTCAAAAATCAAGGCTTTACTGTGAATACAGGAGATAAACAGCTCCTGATCACCGAGCTGCAAGCCTCCGGGAAAAAGCAGATGTCCTCCTGGGCATTTTGTCTGGGTTCCCGCCTCGAGGTGGGCGATAAACTCTTTATTGCCAGAGAAAACGGCAAATTGGAAGTGTAATTATGAAAGAATATTATTTTGCAGTAATCAAATTCCCCGTCTTCGTCTCCCTGAGCCTGATCATCCTGATCGGACTCTTTATGGGGCTAGCGCTCGGAACCATGGGCCGCACCGGACTTTCCACCTCCGAATCCATCTTCTACGGAACTTTCTTTGCTATTCTGATCGTGATGGTGCTGAGCTGGTTTTTGATCCTCTTTTCCACTCATCACATCATCCGGCCAACGGGGCTCAAAACCTTCAGCCAATGGATGCTCTGCACAGTGTTTTACTACCTCGCCAAAGGCTTTGCCTACCTCACGTTTCAAAAGCGGGACGGCCTGCAGGAATCATTTTTAAGCTTCAACAACGAAGTAGTGATCAGCAACTTCACTCGCATCGAGAATCCCCGCCTTCTGGTGCTCCTGCCTCACTGCCTGCAAAGCTCCGAATGTAAAATCCGCATCACCAACGATATCAACGATTGTGCGGATTGCGGACGCTGCAACGTCTCCGAGATCAAACAGAGCCTGGCTCCCTACAATGTGAAGCTGGCAGTTGCCACCGGAGGTTCACTGGCGCGCAAGCTGATAGTGGACAACCGTCCGGACATCATCATCGCCGTAGCCTGTCACCGCGATCTCACCGAAGGCGTGCGCGATAGCTGGAGATTCCCCGTCTATGCCATCCTGAACGAGCGTCCCAACGGCCCCTGCTTTGAGACCACCGTCAATATCAAAGCCATCGAATTTGCCATCAAAAAGTTTCTCTAGAGGTTCTCTATCATGAATAAATCCGCCATCCTACCGCTGGTGCTGGTGATTCTATTGCTCAATGCCGGCATCACTCTTGTCCTGATCAATCACTTTAGTGGCAGCCCCTCCGGGAAGGTTATCCCCAGCCGTCAATCCCTCTCCATGCACGATACCAATATCACCCGCGTGGTGGAAGAAGTGGAGCCCTCCGTGGTCAATATCATCGTCACCCAGACTCAGATAGTGCGTTCCGGCCTGCCCTTTGGTGGTCTCTTCTTTGATTTCTTCGATATCCCCACCCGCCGTCAGGTCCAAGGCTTTGGTTCCGGGATCATCTATGACGCCAAAAACGGCTTTGTGATCACCAATTCCCACGTGGTTAAAGGTGCAGAAGAGATCAAGGTGGTGCTGCCGGATCGCCGGGAACTCACCGCTCAGCTCGTGAAACTGGATGATACTCACGATATCGCCCTGCTCAAAGTGCCTGCCAACAACCTTCCGGAAGCCCGCCTGGGAGATTCTTCCCAGCTCAAGACCGGAGAGTGGGTGATCGCCTTTGGCAATCCATACGCCTACATGATGAACGACTATAAGCCCAGCATTTCCGTGGGCGTGGTCTCTGCTTTGAACCGCAACTTCTCCATGCGTGAAGATAACCGCAGCTACCGCAATATGATCCAGACCGATGCCGCCATCAATCCCGGCAATTCCGGCGGACCTCTGGTGGATACGGCAGGAAATGTCATCGGCATCAACACCTTTATCTTCTCTGAAAACGGCGGAAACGTCGGCATCGGCTTTGCCCTGCCCATCAACACCGTCAAAGAATTCCTGGGGATTTGATGCGTAATCCCTTGAAGCTCTGTCTGTTCCTGCTGCTTCTCAGTCTCTCTGCGCTGTGGGCGCAATCGCCTTACAATGCCCCGGGAGATACCATCACGGTTATTCAGCAGCCGCTGCTCAATATCCCCGCCATCCAGATCCCCGGAGAAACCCTGCAGATCACCTGCCTGGCGCCTCCAGGCACCAGTGGCTGGCAAGCGGAACTGCTTCACGGACGCAAGGTTATCCCCCTGCAGATCAGTTCGATTCAGGAGCTGCAAAGCCCCTACCGCTGGCTGCTTTCTGCCACGATTCCCTCCGTGCAGGTCTTTGAACTCTACGATCTGAGAGTGCGGGCTTCTGGCGGGCTGGACGACACTGCTCAGAGTGCTGTGCAGGTGGTTCCCACCCGTAAAAGCAGCTACTACTTTGTTCATATCACAGATTCTCACATGCCCGGACGCACCTTCTACCCGGACTACGGATATCAGACGGATTCCACTTCCGTGGTCGATTTCCGCGCTGTGGTGCAAGATATCAATCTGATCCGGCCGGAATTTGTGCTCTTCACCGGAGACGTCATCAATGAAGGCGAGCTGGAAGGCTTTGCCGGGATGTATTCCTATGGCTGGGCACAGAGAGCCATGGCAGAACTGGAAGTGCCCGTGTATCTTACGGCCGGGAACCACGATATTGGCGGCTGGAACGACACCCCGCCTCCCTCGGGATACTCCAGAAGGAACTGGTGGAAATACTTCGGCTGGTCCTGGCTGGATAATGCCGATTCCAATTGGCACACGCATACTCAGAACTACAGCTTTACCTATGGACCCCTGCACTTCATTGGCTTGGAAGCCTATGACAACTACGATAACTTCCGAGCCTACATATATGGCGGACAAAGCTTTATCTATAGCCAGCTCAATTGGCTGAATCAAGAGCTCAGCCTGCATCCGGATAAGACCAAAGTGCTCTTTCATCACTATGATTTCTCGGAACAACTGGATCTGAACAACCTGGGCGTGAGCATGGCGCTTTGGGGGCATATCCACTCCAATAACGGCTCCACCTCTGCGTTTCCCTACAATTTGGCCACTCGCAGCGTTTGTGATGGCAACCGGGCCTACCGTCTAATCCGCGTCAATGGCAGTGTTGTAACGCCCACTACCACTATATATGCCAATAGTTTAAGCGGCGTGGATAACCTCACAGTGAGCTACTCTGCACCCAATAACGGCAGCCAGACCAGCCTCAGCGCCACGGTCAGCAGCAGCCAGAACCAGGCTTTTGAGCATGCTATGCTGAAGTTTATAATGCCTTTTGGTAATAATACTTACTCAGTTAGTGGGGGAGAGCTGGAACAGGTGGACCGCAGCGGCGACTACAGCGTTTGCTACGTACGCTTCAATCTGCCAGCCTATGCCACCCGCACTATCAGCATCAGCATCAGCGGTGTGGAAACTGAGGATCCTACCCAGACACCGGACTTACCGCTGGTCTCAGCGCTCTATCCCAACCCCTTTGCTGGAAGCCTCAATTTGCGGCTTTCTGAAGGGCTCTCCAGTCCTACCCGGGTGGAAGTGTATAATCAACGCGGTGCTCTGCTACAGAGCTTTTTGGTGCCTTCCGGGCAATCTCTGACCTGGGATGGAAAAACAAGCTCCGGTGCCGAACTGGCTCCCGGGATCTATTTTATCCGTGCCGCAAGTGGAGAGCGCAGCCAGGTGCTGAAGGCAGTGCGGCTTTAGAGTGACCAGTGCTGCGCTGCTGCGCTTTGTAGAGGCGGTTACCGAACCGCCTTTCTTAAGTGGTGAAGTGATGAAGTGGTGCGCTGCGCTGCTGCGCGTCGTGGACAAGCTTCCGATAGAACACTGATGACGCAGATGATTATGATAGAACTCAAGATGACTGGATCAACAGGATCAACAGGATTTTCTCCCACGACTGGACACAAATGAAAGATCACAAATGAGCTCAAATCTGTTCAATCTGTTTAATCCGTGTAATCCGTAATGAATACAATCCTTCCAATCCTCTAATCCTTAAGTCCTCGTGAAAAGAATAGAACACTGATGACGCAGATGATTATGATTAGAAGGATAAACAGAACTTGGTCTGCCAATCTCCGAATTGGCAGAAGCTACCGATAGAACTCTGACAACCTGATCTACCTGATTTACCTGATTTACCTGATCAATAATAGAACGCAGATGACGCGGATGATTATGATTCACGCAGATATATCTCCTTCTAATCCTCTAATCCTGAAATCCTTGTGAAAGGAATAGAACTCAAGATGACTGGATAGACTGCTATCGTCCCCTGTAGGGGCAGACCTGTGTGTCTGCCCCTATAAGCCCTGAAGGGGCGCTTATCTGATAGCGATGGGCGGCAGCCCATCGATCTGGGCAGCTTACGTTCATCAATAAAACAAATATCCCTCACCCCCCTGTCATGAAAACCGAGGTTTTCATGACAGGGGGGTGAGGGATATTTTTTAGTTTGATATGCGTAATCTGACCAGGTCGATGGGCTGCCGCCCATCGCTATCAGATAAGCGCCCCTTCAGGGCTTATAGGGGCAGACACACAGG
>JAEZUG010000050.1 GCA_023421135.1 Candidatus Cloacimonadota bacterium
TAATACAGGATAAGCCTTTCCTTAGCTTTCGCTAAGGGATCGCTAAGGGATCGTTAAAGCAACGCTAAAGGATCTAAGAAGAGAGGAGAGGCAGTCGCCGAACTGCCTGCATCATCCCCGCCAATTAATCAGGAGCTCATGAAAGTGTATTGGGAAAAGTCTCAGGAAGAATTATATTGACAAAAGAGCTTGCCTTTACCATCCTTGAAAAAACCAAAAAAGAACAGGAGGAAACAATGACTGCTTTGCGTCAGATTTACCATTGCCCACTTTGTGGAAACGTGGTGGAAGTGCTATATACTGGAGCCGGTGAATTGGTTTGCTGCGGAGAACCAATGAATCTTCTCAAGGAGAACTCCGTGGATGCCGCCAAGGAAAAACACGTGCCTGTCCTCAAAGATCTGAATGGTCAGGTGGAAGTCTCCGTCGGCTCTGTGCCACATCCTATGGAAGAAAAGCACTACATTGCCATGATCGAGATAGTCACAGAAACAAAGGTTCTGCGCCACGAACTGAAACCCGGTGATCAGCCGGTTGCCGTGTTCGACGTTAAGATGTCCGAAGTACTCTATGCCCGAGAGTACTGTAACCTTCATGGATTATGGAAAAACGCCTGAAAAGGAGGAGATGATAATGTCATTTAAAGATACCAGAACTGCCGAGAACCTGATGAAATCTTTTGCCGGAGAATGCCAGGCCAGGATGCGCTATATATATAGTGCCAAGACTGCCAAGAAAGCCGGCTTTGAACAGATTGCCAATATCTTTACTGAGACCGGAGACAACGAGAAAGAACACGCCAAGCTCTTCTTCAAGCACCTGCAAAAGCAGGGTTTGACTGGTGAGGTGATCAATATCACAGCCTCCTATCCGGTGGGCTGGAACGCTGAGGATACACTCAGCAATCTGAAGTTTGCTGCTGATGGCGAGAAAGAAGAGTGGACCGAGCTCTATCCTTTCTTTGCTGAGATTGCCGAAGAAGAAGGATACAAGGATATCGCATCTACCTTCCGTCTGGTGGCAAAAGTGGAGAAATCTCACGAGCTGCGCTTTCGCAAGCTTTATGAGAATGTGAAAGACCTGAAAGTCTTCAAGAAAGATGAGACCTACTTCTGGAAATGCCTGAATTGTGGTTATATCCACGAAGGGACAGAAGCCCCCAAGCTTTGCCCCTGCTGTCTGCACCCCCAGGCTTATTTTGAGATATTTAAAGAAACCTACTAAAATGGAGGAAATCATGCAAAAATTCCAATGCATCGCCTGTGGATATATCTACGATCCCGCCGAAAACGATGGTGTGCTCTTTGAGGATCTGCCCGAAGATTACGTCTGCCCCGAATGCGGCGTCGGCAAAGATATGTTCGAACCGATCGACTAAGACTGATATAGCGGGAAGAGCGATCTTCCCGCTTTTTTTGGCTTTCAAACTGGGGTTATAGATGGATTTGACGAAAAGAGGAAAGAATGGATATTATGCATTTTAATGAAATCCTGGATTTTGCCATAGAACGCGAGAAAGAGGCAGTGAAGTTTTACCGGGATCTCCAGACGGAAGCGCGGTTCTCGGCTCAGATTGAGATGCTGAAAGAGCTGGAAGCCATGGAGATGGGACACATCATCATGATCGAAAACATCCGCAAGAATGGCGTTCAGGAAGAGCTGATCAAACGGGTTCCCAACCTCAAAATCAGTGAGTATCTGAGCGCAGAACCCAAAGATTTGGATCTCAGCTATCAGAGCCTTCTGATCCGGGCAATGAAGAGAGAAGAAGCTTCCACCAAGCTCTATTCCGAGATGTCCACCAAGTTTCCGGATCCCGAGCTGTGCACTCTTTTCCGCAGGCTAGCGGCAGAAGAAGCCTCACACAAGCTACGTTTTGAAACGCTCTATGACGAATGGATGAAAGAAAACTGAGCACAAACAAACTACTTTTAGCTCTGGACTGCACTCAGAATTCTGGTTCTGTGGCCTTGGGAACAATTGAGGAACTGCTTTACAGCAGCCATTTTGCACTCAAGATCACGCACTCAGAGACCTTAGTTCCAGCTCTGGATTATGCTCTGAAGTTCTGTGGAATAGATAAGACCGAGCTCAGCGGGATTCTTTTGGCGAACGGCCCGGGTTCCTTTACCGGTCTCAGGATAGGGCTGGCAACTGCCAAAGGGCTGTCCATGGGACTCTCCATCCCGATCTATCCCTATAATAGTCTGGAGCTTGCAGCATCGGAGTATTACGGCTTGGGAGATCAAATCCTGAGTGTGGTAGATGCCAAAATGAGCGAAGTGTATTTTGCCCTTTACAATAGCTCTCTGGATGAGATCGTCTCGCCCCGTGTGGCTAAGCCGCATGAGATCACGGCTTTGGAACTGGATAATCCCATTGTAACGGGTTCGGGCACAGCTCAAGTGTCCAAAGTGTTGCAAGAAGCCGGAATTCCCTTCAGGCAGGGCTTGAATCCATCTCCGGTGACTGCTGCAGCAGGACTCTTTGCCCTGCATCAGCTCAGAGGAGTAGAGAAGGGCTTCAGTTTCGAAGATATTGCAGAGTTGGAGCCCTGTTACCTACGAGAATCTACCGCTCAGATCCGCCTTACAAAAGTCTGAGAACTGCTCTTTGAAAAGAGCTTTCAACTCGCTGAAACCGGGCTCATAGACCTTACCGCTCCATTCATCCATCCAGATCTTCTTAAACTCAATTGCCAGGCAGATTGCCCGATTGGGATAGGTGCTATTTATCCAACGAGATAGATAACCTCCGCTGAACTTTACATCGCACCGGCAATCCAGGGTTTTCCCCTGCCAGGTCAAGCCATCCAGCCTGGAGCGCAGCTTTTCGATGAGTGGATAATGCATGGGATGCAGGTTGCTTCTGCCCAATATGATATCCGGATTAAGCAGAGGATCGTCTTCCGGCTTATCCGGGCCTAGTCTGTGATGATTGTAGCTGTGTAAATCCAGAATAAGTATCTGAGGTTGAAACTGCAGAATCCTGTCCAATTGATACTTTAGCACATCATACCAGGCTTTGTGCATGGAATGCAGCTCAAAGAGATAGTCCAGACTTAGAGGATTCTTTCTGGCTTTCAAGCCCCAGCAATCATCGGGCTCCTGATAGACGGAATCCTGGATCACCCGGTTGAGATCTATCATGAAGCGGCTATCGTGCACAATGATATGATTTTCAAAGAGAGAGGCAATTGTACCTGTGTGAGGGTCTTCCTCCCGCAACCTGGACGCTTCATCTATCCCACAGTTCTCCAACAGCTTATCCGGCATGTTATGCCCGTTGTGAATGGCCAGAGCCAGCACTTTGCACTTGCTGTTTCCAAAGATGTAATCGGTACGGATCATAACTCTATCCCATCCAGATGCTTCAGAAGAACTGAGATCAGAGCCAGATAAGCCGTCGCTGTTTGAAGATCGGCTCTCTTCAGAGTAGTGAGTGAGTGCAGCAGGCTCAGGTCAATCCCTGTCACTTTCTGGCTTTGCTCCAGTAACCCGTGCAAATCATGTGGAATTCCTGTGCCGGAAAGATAGAGAAAGCCCTTGAAAACGGGCAGCAGAGCAGAGACAGAGAGCTTCATGATTCTGGCAATCTTGGCCTCGGTGGGAGCTTGCTCCAAGAGTGCCATCCGTGTGAGTAACCATTTGCTCTTGAGTTCCCGCTCCATCTGCAGACGAACGTCGGTCTTCTCCAGATTGAGCCTGGAAAGCAGATCGGACTTGACCAGGATGTTCCGGTACTGATGGCTGAAAGATAGCAGCTCCAGAGGATAGGAATCCTGTGAGCTTTCGATGAATTCACGATCCACCACCAGGGGGAAATCCAGCCGGTTCTTGGCACACCACAAGCGTAGTTTCTTCATATTCTGCATCAAGTCGTCCGGATCCTCATCAAAGATCACAATGCAATGCAACTTGCCAAAGGGATCAGCATATTCTGCAACCTGCAGAAGATGTGCTTTGAGAGACCCGAGTTGTTCCAGGATACCTGTGAAGGTCTTCATTCTTCACCTCCCGGGAAATACTTCTCCAGATACACAGTGGCACAGGCTTTGGCCATGTTCCTGATTCTGGCTATATAGGCAGCACGTTCCGTCACACTGATCACACCTCTGGCATCCAGCAGATTAAAGGTGTGAGAACAGCGGAGCAACTGATCATAAGCCGGATAGACCAACCCCTTTTCCAGCAATGCTCCTGCTTCCTGCTCGTAATCATTGAAAAAGCGGAAAAGGAGCTCTGTATTGGCAGCTGTGAAGTTGTAGTGAGAAAATTCTTCTTCTCTGTGATAGTAGAGCTCTCCGTACTTGGTAGTGTCGTTCCATTTCAGATCACGATAATCGTCCACATTCTGAATGTACATGGCAAGGCGCTCCAAACCATAGGTCAGTTCCACCGGAACGGGGTTGCAATCGAAGCCTGCCACCTGTTGGAAATAGGTAAATTGGCTGATCTCCATGCCATCCAGCCAGACTTCCCAGCCCAAGCCCCAGGCACCCAGGGTGGGAGATTCCCAATCATCCTCCACGAAGCGGATGTCATGCCTGGCAATCTCCACTCCAATGGCTTCCAGGCTCTTGAGATAGAGACTCTGGATGTCGTCCGGACAAGGCTTGATGATCACCTGAAACTGGTAGTAGTGTTGAAAGCGGTTAGGATTCTCCCCATAGCGTCCATCCTTTGGTCTTCTGCAAGGCTGCGGATAAGCTATGGAAGTGGGGTTCTTACCCAAAGCTCCAAAGAACGTGGCAGGATGAAAAGTGCCTGCTCCCATCTCAAGATCGTAGGGCTGCAGGAGACTGGCTCCCTGCACTGCCCAGTAATCCTGCAAAGTCTTGATTATATCCTGAAAATTCATTTATTGCTCCCTTGTAATGCATGGCATTTATTGATAAGCTTCTGTAGCAAGCCGCGTAGCTCTTGCGCTGCATGCTTTTGTTTCTTGGTTATGCCCGGATTTGTGCCCACTTCTTCCAGCTTGATTTCGGATTGCTCTCCAGGCTTCAGATCCTCATAACCTCGGTTGCTCTTCCTGTCTGCTTTTAGCTTCTGCCTGGCACCTTCGATGGTGAACTTCTGGACGTAGAGCATCTCTTTGATCTTCTTTAAAAGCAGGATGTTCTCCTCGGAATACTTGCGAATCCTGCCTTCGTCCTTGCGAGGACGCAATTGGTAGAATTCTGTTTCCCAATAGCGGATCACATAGGGTTTGAGATCCAGCAGATTGCCCACTTCTCCAATGGTGTAGTAATGCTTTTTCATGAAGTCTCCTCTTTTCTATGCCGTTTGAAGCATGCCCAGATGAAGATAGTAATTGCAAACACAACGATCAGCATGGGATAGCGGTATATCCTCCTGATCGGTGGAATGCTCCGGTTTATATAGAGCGGAGCCGTGATATTGCCAAGTTCAAAGAGTTTAGTCTGATTCAAGCTTCTGCCCAGTGGATCAATGATCATGGAGATTCCGGTCTGAGCAGCACGATAGATCTGGATTCTATTCTCAATTGCCCGATACTTCGTCATCAAACCATGCAGCCAGGGACCGTAGCTGGTGCCAAACCAGGCATCATTTGTGATATTTACCAGATAATCTGTCTTCCGGTAGCCTTCTATTCCTTTGGGTATGGCAGAGCGATGATAGAGCTCCGGGAAGGCTATCTCGTAGCAGATGGAAGGGGAGAACTCATAGCCTCCGCTCCGGTACCACTTGAGCTCGGTGCCAAACTCCCAATTTGCCTGTCCAAACTGCAGCTTCCAAAGAAATGGAAACAGATCCAGCCAGAGCATCCTTTCACCCACAGGCACCAGGATGTTCTTGTAATAAGGTTCAGGTCTGTCCCCCACACTGCTGAACAAAGCTGCCGCATTGTAGTAGTAATTGGGATCCACATGATCGCTGGGAGCAGGACGGTAATCTGGAAAACCGGCAAAATATTCCAGCTTATAGTTCTGAATCAGTTGATATAAAGGAGCTAACTGCCCCGGATCTCTCAGGAGATAAACCGGGAAAGCAGCCTCGGGAAGAATTAGTAGCTTGGCAGAATCTGCCTTCGCTTCCGCACTCAATCTATCGTAACGGGAGAGTATCTCCAGATAGAAATCCTCGTCCCACTTCTCATCCTGAGGGATTGAAGGCTGGGCAATAAAGATGCCCGCATCGTGCTTTTCCAGCTCCAGGCTCTGAACCCTCCAAACACCATAGCCTGCCCAGAGGATAATCATTACTGCAGCAATGAGCAAGGCTTTATACCTGCGCTTCAGCCCCAAATGCAACATCACAGACAGCACCAGCACCAGAGCAGACAGGCCGGTCTGCCCGACCAAATCCAGAGCTTGTAAGAATAGCGTATAATCCGAAAGTGCATAGGAGATATTGAGCCAGGGGAAGCGGGTCTCGCCAAACTGAATTAGGTATTCCAGACTCAACAATACGGCCACAAAAACAGCATAGCGGTACTTGGGAAGATAGTACCAGACTCTTTGGATGGCATAGAAGGCCAGAGTATAGAATAGGGAATGGATCAACCAGATGCCTATGAGGCCTGGCAATGTAACAGTGGATATCCAGGACAAGACAAAAGCAGTGAAGACACCGGAAAATAGCAGAGCAGCCAGCCCCAGCTCAATCAGCTTGTGATAGCCCCGGTCAAAATACCACAAAAGCGGCACCCAGGCAAAGACGCACAGAAAACCCAGATGCAAGGGTAAACGCGACAGGCTGAGCAGCAACGTGGCCAGCAAAACCGGCAGGAGACTTCGCACTCTATTCATAACGGTTCTGATAGATCACTCTGCAGACCAGAGCGGTGATATTGTTGTATAGCAACAGGGTTCCCTGAGAATAGCTCATCCTCAGATCTCTGCCTCCTGTTAGCAGCTCCAGAGAGGGGATCTGGCTCAGATCCTCTTCAGCTGAGTTTCCCCGATAGACAGATAGCATCATGCCCGTCCAGGCAAAGGCATTGTTAAAATCATCATAAATCCGATAATCATCGTAGATCCGGATCAATTCTCCTAATATACTGAAAACATAAGACGAACCAGCAGTCTGATCCTGAACCACCAATTGATTGCTGCTGCAAGAGATAGAAGAAACCTGCGGAAGCTGAAAACGTCCAAACCGGTAGTTCTCTTCCAAGGAAAGAGAGTTCAGGCAGATAATCTCCATGGGAGCCGCATCATAAATAAATACCGAACGATCCGGACTGATGCAAAGGAGCTCCGGCTGCACCACTGCCGCAAGATCGAAGGAGCTGATCCTCTCCCCATCCGGGCCAAACTTACTGATCCGTTTGTTCAGTCCATCCAGGCACAGCACGCTGCCGTCCGGATCCAGAGCAATATCCGAAAGCTTCAGAAACCGGGTGGATTCCGAATTACCCAGCCGATTCACCAAGGTTCCATTACGATAGATATTGACCTGCTGCTGCACCCGGTCCAGACAATACAAAGACCTGCTGCGGGCATCATAGACACACTTGGCGAAGGCTTGATCCGGACGCAGGAGGCTGCCTTCTTCCACTCTCATCACGCGCAAAGATGGTCCGCTCTGCACTCCCGAACAGGCACAGAGCACCAGCAACAGAACTACACTAATCTTTGATAATATGGATGTCACGCAGTTTCCCCTGAATGCTGACTTTGTTGCCAAAGCGATTGTACTCCAGAGTGTAGGCAATATCAATCAGGCTGTTTTTCTTCAGCAGAGGGAGATAATCTCCCAGATTGTAACCAATCAGATCCAAGGTTACACCATCTTTCAAGACCTTGAGTTTCAGATGATTGCGCCCCACATTGTAAGGATAGTTGGCAACGGTAACACTATGAGACACAAAGATAGGACGAGAGTTCTCCGGACCAAAAGGAGCAAAGCGCTCCATCCAATCCAGCAAATAGTCATGGATATCGTAAAGCTCTACTTCATAATCAATTTGCAGGGGTGGCTTGATCTGTTCCAACTTCATGTTCTCCGCCACATAACGGCTGATCTCATTCTCAAACCGATCAATATACTCCTGATAGATGGTAAGCCCCACGGCATATTTGTGGCCGCCAAAGCTATGCAGATTGCCTTGAGTCTCCTTGAGAGCCGCAAAGAGATCAAAATCAGCCACACTGCGTCCAGAACCGCTGCCAAAACCATCTTTGAAGGATATCATGATCACCGGACGATAATACTTTTCCACCAGCTTGGAGGCAACAATCCCGATCACACCCTGATGCCAATCGTCTGAAGATATTATCATGCAGGAAGTTTTGTTGATATCCATATACTTCTTTTCGATGATACCACAGGCTTCATAGAAGGTTTTTTGGTCTTCCTGCTGACGCAGAGAGTTCTGGCGCTCAATGATCTCTGCCAGTTCCTGGCTCTTCTCCTCTTCGGTGGAGATCAGCAGTTCCACTGCCAAAGCTGCGCTTCCCATCCTGCCAGCGGCATTGATTCGGGGAGCGATGCCAAAGACTATATCGGTGGCATCCAGCGATTTATGATTCATTCCGGAGATCTGGATCAGAGCATTGAGTCCCAGATTCTTCTTATCGATCAGGTGCTTGAGCCCGATGAAGGCAAAGATGCGGTTCTCTCCGGTGAGGGGCACTATATCGGCAATGGTGCCCACCGCCACCAGATCCATATATTTCATCAGGTTTTCTTCGGTATCGATGCCAACCTTTTGATATACTGCACAGAGCAGCTTGTATGCCACCCCCACTCCTGCCAGATCGGGATAGGGATAGTTGCAACCAGGCAGCTTGGGGTTGATGATGGCATAAGCAGGAGGCAGATTATCCTTGGGGTTATGATGATCGGTGATGATGATCTCCATACCCATGGCATTGATGGCCTCAATTTCTTCCTGGGCATTGACTCCGCAATCCACACTGATTATCAGCGAGGATCCGCTATCACGCAGGAAATCCAGGCTGTTCAGCGAGAGGCCATAGCCGTCTATCATCCGGTGCGGGATGTAAAAATCTATTTCTGCGCCTATCCGTTTCAGACCCAGATAGAGCAGAGCCGTGGCAGTGGTGCCATCGACATCATAGTCCCCGTAGATAGTGATCCTCTCATGGCTGTCTATAGCTTTTTGGATTCTCTCTACAGCCTTGCCCATCTCCGCAAAGAGGTAGGGGTCGTGCAACTTGGACATGCTGGGCTGGAAGAAGTGCTTGATCTCCTCTTCGCTATTTATCCCCTTGCGAAAGAGTAACTCCGCTATCTGAGGCGGACACTTCAGATTTGCGACCAGACCGGCCACAAACTGGTGTTCCTCATCTGATAGCTTTCTGGGCAGAACCCATTCTTTCTCCATAGTCGTATTCCCTTTATTTATATATTTATTCTATGCTTCAAAGGCCGGTCTGAAAGCTATCACAATGAGGTTCAGCTAGTTACAACTATCAACTTAAAGCTTTCAGGCAAGAATTCCAAGCCTTTATCAATAATACTATTAGACTGGATTCTGTAAAGAGAAAAATGGGGCTGGAGAAAGATTCTCTGTGAAGAGATGCGAAACAGTCTGAGTTTGTGGAGGTTCGATGGGGGGACACTAAAGCAATTGGTGTGCCAATCTCCGAATTGGCACATAAGCCGCAGGCCTTTCCCGTTACTTCTGCCAAATCGGAGTTTGGCAGACCAGAACATGCGACAAGATGTCGCTTCCACTCGGTTCTCTGGTCACTAATTCACCCCGCATAAAAAACGCATCTCATACCCATCAGACACGCATGAACTTACATGGGTGTTACATGGGTGTCTCATGGGTGTCTCATGGGTGTCGAATCAGGGAGGCCTGCAAATCCGGTTGAAATGAGCAATAGAAGGAATACCAACCAGAACTATTTCTTGACAGTATATGCCATCCCAATTAGTATTACTTGACGTGTTGATACAATTGCCATCAAGCAAATAGGCAGGTTGTCAGAGATTTTCTGAGAATCGGTTCAAAGCTTGCATATGATCTATAATGTATTATTACTGATTTAACTATGATTTCAGATAAACAAAAGGAGTTAACGTGAAAAGAACGAGTTTATTGTTTGTGTTCCTCGTGCTGGTTGCCCTGCTGGCAGCTACGCAGGGGACCATCAGACTTGGTCAAACCCCAAATGCCGTGCAGCTCATGCGCAGTTCAGACGATGGTCTGAGCATTCGCTATGCAGTTGAAGCATTGGACTACAACGAAATTGAAACCCCCAATGGCACCTACACAGATCTTTCGATCAGGGATTATGCCTATACCAATATCACCGGCATGCCCCGCCTTCCCTTGATCCGCCAGATCATCAGCGTTCCCGAAAGAGCCACCGTGCAGTTTGAGCTGAAGAATGCTCAGACCATGACCACCAATCTCAGAGCCTATGGCTTGGAAAATCCCATCCTGCCGCGTCAGGAATCTGTCGCCAAGTGCGAAGATGCCTCCAGTATTGAGATGAAGATCAACGAAGCCTTCTATGCCGCCAGAGGCTGGACCGGCTACGAAATAGTTGCCGTGGAAGAGCTTGGTTATGCCCGTGGTGAGAGACTCTTTACAGTCGATTTCAGCCCGGTTCGCTACAACCCTGCCAGCGGTGAAATAGAAGTTACCTATGCCGGAGAGCTGGAGATTAGCTTCATTGGCGCAGATCATGCTGCCACAGCAGATCTCAAAGCCCGCACCTGGTCTCCTGTTTACAACAGCATGTTCAAAGCCTCAGTGCTGAACTTCCGTGAAGATGCCACCCGCACTTCTTTGAACAGACACCCCCTCAGCTATGTGGTGATCACACCTTCCTCATTTGTGAGTGCTTTACAGCCTTTCATCGATTGGAAGAAGGTCGAAGGTTACAACATGATCGTGGCTACCACAGAGCAGATCGGTACCAGCGCCAACCAAATCAAGACCTATCTACAGGGTCTGTGGAGCAGTGCTACTGCCGAGAATCCCGCACCAAGCTACGTGCTTTTTGTGGGAGACGTTGCCCAAGTTCCTGCCAACACAGGCACCACGGCCTCTCACGTTACAGATCTCACCTACGTTCGTCTGCAGGGCACAGATCATATCCCTGAGATGTATTATGGCAGATTCTCCGCCACCACTGCAGCGGAAGTTACCAATATTGTAAACAAGACTTTGATGTATGAACAATATACCATGCCGGATGATACCTATCTGAGCAAGGTAGTCCTGATCGCGGGTGTGGACAGCTCCTGGAGCACGACCCATGCCAATGGCCAGATCAATTATGGAACCACGAACTATTTCAATGCCACCAATGGCATTGTCTCAAATACCTATCTCTACCCCGCCTCAGGAAGCTCTGAAAGCCAGATCGTGGCCAATGCCTCTGAAGGCAGAGGTTATCTGAACTACACTGCTCACGGTTCTGAAACCAGCTGGGCAGATCCCACTTTTACCATCTCCAATGTGAACAGTCTGCAGAATACGAACAAGTACTCTGTAGTGGTCGGCAATTGCTGCGTGACCAATGCTTTCAATACCAGCGTCTGTTTTGGAGAAGCCTGGCTTAGGGGTCAGAACAAAGGCGCCGTTGCCTATATTGGCGGCACCAATAACACCTATTGGGATGAAGACTACTATTGGGGAGTTGGTTACAAGCCTCCCGTGGTGGGCACTGGTTCACCTTTCATAGCCAACCGCACCGGCGCTTATGATGCCATGTTCCATTCTCACAACGAAGCCTCTGCAGATTGGGCCAGCAACCCCGGCTCCACTATCTTCATGGGCAATATGGCTGTGGTGGCCTCCAACAGCAGCAGAATCAACTACTATTGGGAGATCTATTCCGTGATGGGTGATCCTTCTCTGGGTATCTATCTGGGAATTCCTCCTGTGAACAATGCAAACGTTGCTCCCACCGCTTTCATAGGATTGAGCAGCATGGAAATGACGGTCGAGCCCTATACCTATGCAGCTCTCTCCATGAATGGCGTGCTGCACGGAGTGGGTCTGGCAGATGCTCAGGGCAACCTGACCCTCAGCTACACTCCCTTCACTGAGCCCGGAACCGCCAAGCTGGTGCTTACTCGCTCCCGCCTCAGACCCACCTTCATCAATATCGACGTCGTTCCCAACGAGGGTCCTTATGTGATGGTGAGCTCTGTGGTAGTCAATGATGGCAACAACGCCATTGCTGAAGCTGGCGAGACCATCAACCTGGATTTGAACCTCAGTAATGTTGGCATCCAAAACGCCACCAGCCTCACTGCTACTATCAGCACAGGCAATCCCTATGTAAGCTTCCAAAGCACCACTGCCAATCTGCCAAATGTAAATGCCGGTGGCACTGCAGTCGTGAATTCTGCTTTCACAGTGATGATCGATCCTCTGATCCCCGATCAGACAAGCGTCGTCTTTGATATAGCCGTTACCGACGGCACCAACATCTGGAACAGCACCAGAACCATCGTGGTCAATGCTCCCCATGTCCAAATCCTCAATGTGGGCTTCCAGGACAGCAATGGCAATGGCTTCAATGAAAGTGGTGAGACCATAACCGTTAGCGTGAACCTGCAAAACACAGGCCACATGACAGCAGAGGGTGGAACCGCAGTTCTGTATCTGGGATCCACTCAAGCCACACTGGGCTCCACCAGCTTCGTGCTTCCCGGAATCCCGGCTGAGCAGGTGATCCCCATTTCCTTCACAGTCACATTAGCCCAGGGCATCGCCGATGGCACCATGATTCCCATCGGTCTGGCCTACACAGCCGGAACTCAGATGCTGAACCATACCATTCTGATTCCTGTGGGTGTGATAGCTGAAGGCTTTGAATCCAATAGCTTCACCACCTTCCCCTGGATCAACAACAGCTCAGCACCCTGGACTTTGGCCACCGGTGGCACAAACGTGCATTCCGGTAACTATGCTGCCAAGAGCGGAGCTATCCCTCACAACGGCAATACAGTTCTACAGATTACTTTGAACGTTGGAGCAGATGGAAACATCAGCTTCTGGCGCAAAGTATCCAGCGAAAGTGGCTACGACTGGCTCAAGTTCTCCATCGATAACCAGGAATTGGGAAGCTGGGCCGGCACTCAGGACTGGACTCAATTTACCTATCCTGTCACAGCCGGAACCAGAACCTTCAAGTGGACCTATTCCAAGGACGGTTCCTATACCAGTGGAAGTGACTGTGCCTGGATCGACGATATCGTCTTCCCAATGTCCGGTTCCAGCGATATAGCCATGCTCTATCTGCCTGTCACTGAGCTTGCCTATGGCAATGTAGTGCCCGGTGAGACCGTGAGCCGTGATTTCACACTGCGCAATCTTGGTAACATCGCGGTTACCGGCAGTATTGCCAGCCCCGCAGGATTCACTCTCAGCAGCATGGGCTCACTCCTTCCTTCCAGCTACAACTATAGCCTGGAAGCTGGGCAGACCAAGATATTCAGCCTGTCCTACGATGCCACAGAGCCTACACAGATCAACGAGTCCATCGTGATCACCTCCAATGACCTCAGCAATCCCGTTCAGACCATAAGCGTGAGCCTGCAAGTCGTGGATAACGATGATCCTGCTGTGAACCCCGTTATCACCAAGCTGGTGGGTAACTACCCCAATCCCTTCAATC
>JAEZUG010000063.1 GCA_023421135.1 Candidatus Cloacimonadota bacterium
GTGGAGAGGGGAGGATTCGAACCTCCGAAGTCGTCTGACGACAGATTTACAGTCTGTTCCCTTTGGCCGCTCGGGAACCTCTCCACATTATGAAGTCTGGAGCCGATGAAGGGAATCGAACCCCCAACCTATTGATTACAAATCAATTGCTCTACCGTTGAGCTACATCGGCACTGGGTTTTGCCAATCAATTTGAATCCCAAAAATTTGTCAACCACTTTTTTGACTATCACTCTATGAACAGATGTTTGAGCAAGCTTTTTGGTAGCCCGCTTCTTGTCAATGGGAAATTAGCGCTTTTTTGCTGCTCCGTTCATACCAAACTGCAACCATGACCAATAAGATACCGGTCACTATCAGGATCGATTCCACAGAGACAGCATCTGCCAGCGGACCGAAGAGCATTATTCCGATCGGCATAGCGCTCACAGAAACTATTTGCAGGACGGGTCATCGACTATCAGACCTGTTCACAAACTCTGCACGCATTTGAAGCGCATATCATACCCATGAGACACCCATGAGTTTACATGGGTGTCACATGGGTGTCTCATGGGTGTCTCATGCGTGTCGTCTCAGATGGGTTATGAAAGAAGTCACAGAATCCTGCTCTAAATCCTTATAGAAAAGAAATTGGAAAGATAAACTTGACTAATTCAGCATTATCGTTAAACTGGAGAGAGTGCTCAAGAATTGGTAATCGGGAGGTCCACAAGCTTCTTATGACTAGTGTAACAACAGTGCCCAAACCAATGATAGACAAGCTCTATCATCTGCCATATATTGCAAGGCATTACCATTACTACTTGCGGTTAAACACGCATATTCTCAGACGTGGAGTCCCCCTGGATGAACTGCTTGTGTTGAAGTATCCTTTTCAGATGAGAGACGCAGCGCGTCCCCCTCTGCTTTCGGTGGATATCACAGATGATTGTGATCTAAAGTGTGTTTATTGTAACAACCCGTTGTTTCCGGATCGGCGATCCATGATGAGTGAAGAGTGTTTTGATGCCCTTGTTGCCAATCTGCAGAACAGTTCCATCAATCGGATCAGGATTGGTGGGGGTGAACCCACCCTGCACCCGAAGATTGACCTGATGATGAGGCGCTTGTCCGCTTGCACCAAGTATTTGTCCATAGTCACAAATGGCCAATGGAAAGACCATCGGATGGAAGAGAATCTGCTGGGCTGTGGATTGAACCTCATTGAGGTATCCGTGGATGCAGGTGGGGCAAAGGTCTATGAAGCTTCCAGAAAGAATGCATCCTATAAATTGCTACTGGAGAACCTGCGTGGACTTCGCAAGCTGAGGGATCGCAGAAAGAGCAATACTCTGATCAAGATTCGCTTGATGCTACGGCCATCCACGCGGACTCTGGAGAAGCGGGAGACAGATTTCTGGCAGCATTATGCGGATATTGTGATGCCTCAATGGTTGCTCAAACACCCGGAAAGCGATTATGCGGAGGATGTGTTCATACAGGAGTCTGTGGCAGAAAACAGGATCCCACAATGTACTGTTCTTTTCAGGGATCTGCAGGTTCGTCCGGATGGTACGATCCCACTTTGTCCGGCCAAAGGTTGCACCATCATGTCCCAAGATCGCATCTTTCTAGGAGATTTGAGACATGACAATCTGGTTGATTTATGGAACTCACCTCTGATGAGAGACATGCGAGACGCTCACCGGCAGCGCAGAGTGAAGAAGCTAGCGCTCTGCCATAATTGCCATTATGGCTAAGCTGTTCTAACTCTTCATTGTGCAAGACAGACTATAGGCTCCGGCCTATTCGTTTCCATTGTAGGCTATGAAGAACTATTCCGCTTTCTGCACTCCCCCTGGAGTTAAGTGCAGCAGAGATCTGATCTCTTGCCAGCTCAGGGTTGAAGCGTCTCGTGAGTTCGCACTCAAACCTGTAAACTTGGAGCGCGCTCCATCATCCAGAGCCACAACTGCGTAGAACATCCTGTCCTTTAGTCTGGCGATCTGACGATGGATGAAGATCGGCTGCTCGGTGTAGGATATCAACAGAAAGTCATCAATTGGTGCATCTGCACGGTCACTGCCAAAAACCAGATAACCACTAGGCTCAAAAGGATTTCCCCATTGATCAGATAGCACTTGGTTCCAAGTGAGCCTGACATCATTCCCTAGTACTTCCAGAAGCACATTTGAGGGAAGCGAAGTGCCATCGTCGATACCGGTTCCGGTCAGTTCAATCTGGAATAGGGGGGAATTCTGAGAGTTATTGTGGATCAGGAGTGAATTGCTTCTAACACCACCAGTGGAAGGAGTAAAGCTGATCTGCAGCTCGATTGAGCCTCCTATCGGGATCATGTAGCTATGCCCGGATACCTCAAAGCCAAAGTCCGTTCCTGGGTTCTCCATGCTAATATTTGTGATCTGCAAATCTTGAGAGCCGTGATTGAACAGTGTCAGGTTAGTTGATGCCGGTGTAGCGCCAACTCTCACCCTGCCAAAGTCCAGCATGGACGCCGAAGCAGATATCACTGCTCCATTGTATGCAAAAGTCTCATAACTGCCCAGGTCTATGCGGTTGTTAGCAATTCTGCTATAACCAATAATATCCAGAGGGTAGTCTGTAATGTCTGTGGTGGGATTTCCCTGATCTGCACAAGGTGAAGATGTTATCAAGCTGAAGCCAGCCTCTCCTGCAACAAAGTATGATCCCGAGCCTTCAGGCGGGTCGAGGAAAAGTGGGAACTGATCCATATTTTGCAGGAAGCTGCCATTGTAAACAGCCCCGGGGCTAAGCATTATCCCTTCGTTACCACCCTGGAGATCACAATAAGATATATTCGGATCAGAGGTGTCCCCAAAGAGATAAACTTGGCTTGGAACCTCCGGATTCGAGCGGACATTTGCCCAGATGATGCTATTCTGGATATCAGGTGAGGCTCCGTTCAGATACATTCCTCCCCCCTCGATACCGGCTTTATTGTAAGCAATTGTGTTGCTATAGAGCTGCGGAGAGCTGTAGCAGTAGATTGCTCCGCCTCTTTGGCTGGCTGTATTGTTGACAATCAGGTTATTGGTGAACAGTCCGGTGCTGGTATTGACAAAGAGCCCTCCGCCGGAGTAATCTGCCAGATTGTTGGCTATGCGGTTGCGATCCAGCTTGAGGGCTTGATTGCTTTGCAGATAGATACCGGCTCCATTATCAGCGTTGTTTGAGAAGATACTATTTGCATAGATCAAGGCTTGATCTGTGTTTGAGAGACTGATGCCACCACCTTTGCTCAGGTATCCGATGGCTTGGTTTTGGCTGATATCACTATGGGAGATATGAATTTGTCCCCCATCGGCAAAGATGCCGGCTCCGTTTTTATTGGCGCTGTTGTGACTTATCTGAGCTTGAGTGATTTCCAGATCAGAGCTGTTTACACAAATTCCTCCACCAGAGCCCAGGGCAGTATTGTATTCCAGGCTGATGCTATCGGCCAGAACACTGGATTGGAAGGCATAAATCCCAGCTCCATTGCCGGCTGCGGAGGAACCTGCCAGGCGGAGACCGGATAGATTGCAATGGGAACTGATGATTCCGATCCCACCACCATTGTAGTTTTTGGTCATGGTCACGAAGCCATTCATCAGGGTGAGATCAGAGATACTTACATCAGTAACGTTATCCAGGTTTATCACGCGCCGGGGAAAATCTGCGCTGCCTTCAGCATCCAGGAAGGTCTCATCCTTTCCTGCTCCCTGCAGGGAGACGTTCTTAACCATCTGCAAGGGGAACTTCTCTGCTGTGAGCGAGGGTGAGTAGGTACCGCTGGCGATGTGGATAGTGAGAGCTGCGGCTTCGCTGGCATAGATCCTGGAGAGGGCATGGTCTATGGTTTTGAAAGGCGTCTGAGGAGATAGCCCGTTGTTTAGCGTATCACTGCCATTAGTTGCCACATAAACATCTGTAGTAATGGCAGGTTCACGTCCAGTGCTGCCATCGAAGCTGAGAGCTGAAGAGGTGGTGACCCAGTAGTTTGAGACTGTGGTGTCAGCTTCACTAATGACAGCAAAGGAGCAATTTTGGAACTTGATCGGATCACGGACTGTCACACCATCAATATAGATGTCAGCTCCGATATCGGCATGGTTATTGGCAAAGTAGTTGCCTCCGGGATTGTAGATACCGATGGCGGGATCAACCATGCCTCCGTGATTGGGCAGGCTTTGGAAGGCGTAGGAGCCGCCGCCTTCATCATCGGCGTCGTTGTCTTCAATGCGGTTGAAACTGAAGATTGGGCTGGCGCTGCGAGTATAGATGCCGCCACCGACACGTTTCTCGATGGTACTTTCACCTTGGTTCTGCACGATTCTGCGGCCGCTGCCACCCCGGATCGTGAAGCCCACGACGTGAGGCGAGATCACCGGCCTTCCTGTGCCCGGCAGAATGGTGATTGTGCTGGCTTGGTCAGGGTTTATGGCATTGCTACCATCGATGATGGTATTGGCGATATGACTGCTGTCCCCATCTATAAAGTAGTAGCTGGCCAGAGTGATGTCTTTGCCTTCCAGAAGAAGATTCTCGTAGTAAGTGCCATTGGCGATAATGATGTAATCTCCGTTATTGGAAGCATCAACAGCAGCCTGGATAGTAAGATACTGGGTGGGGACGTATCTGGTAATGGCAGGATTCAGGCTTACCGTTATGTAGTTTTCCTTGATCTCAGTATCGCTATCCAAGCCGTTTGATACGGTCTGGCTCACCGTGTATGTCCCCGGGAAGAGGTATGTCCAGATAGGATTCCCAGAGTCCGAATCGATCTGGCCATCGTTGTTGAAGTCCCAGTGCATTTCAGTAATATCGCTAGCTGTTTGATCGTTGAATTGTGTAGTGAGTGGGCAGAATCCGTTGGCATTAGTAACAGTAAAGTCTGCTACCATTGGCAAGACATATATATAGTTACTTCGTGTACTGGAAACGCTGTACGAACCATAATATATGGTGAGAGTTATAGAATACAATCCTGATTGACGATAAATAAACATTGGGTTCTGAATCTCTGAATCTACTTGGCCGTCACCATCAAGATCCCATTCCCAAGAGCTGATGTAACCGATGGATAAATCTGTGTAGTGAACTACTAAGTCTGAGAATCCGGAGGTTACATCAGCCGTGAATGAAGCAGAGAAACTCGTCGGGACGATTGAGAACTCTCCATCGCTTTCAATATTCATGTAAGTATAGGAAGTGTCCTGTAACTTTATGCGACATGAGGAAGATGCGGTGTTTGGAACGTGCCAGACATAGTTCAATTGAGTTGATGGTACATTGGAGATGATGGGTAGCCATGTGTTACCAAAATCTACGGTGTAGAAGATATCAAGGTTTGTGCAACCATCAGCAGTCCAAGATATGGAAACATAACTTTCTATACCAACTGTATCACCAATTTGTGGAGATGATAGATGTAATTGTTTTGGGGTTACCGTCATTGATGTGGTTGACTTTGCAATGATGATGTTAGTGGCAGCAACAATGATTCTAAACCACACTTGATCTGCGTTGGCTAAATCTAGAAATGCGCTATACTGAAGGACTGATACAAGAATAGGAGAAGAATTGGTTCTTGTCCAGGTGGAGTTATCCGCAGAATACTCCAAATACATTTGTTCGGAGGGATTGATATCGATCAGTTTCCAGCGTACATTGTAGTAAGAATTGTTATTAACAAATCCACCTCCATTACAGTTGACTAGCTTTACGGGTATTCGAATTGTGAAAGTAGTATCACTAACATCAAAGATTTCGGAAGCAATTGAGTGTGTTGCCTTGATTCTACATTGAGAGCTTTCCAGAGTCGGTATCGTCCATGAATATTGTCTTAAACTCCCCGGGAGAGTAGCTATATAAGTCCATGCGTTGCCATTATCCAGCGAATAGAAAAAATCCAGATTGGTTACAAAAGGTGCAGTCCAGTTTATTGTATGAGTATTGCTTCCCGAATAATCACCAGTTAATACCTCTCCTCCATTAGGGCTTGTTATCTCAACGCTACAGATAATAAAGGGATTGTCAGAGATATCATAACAATTGGAATTGTCGGACTTTCTGATGCGTATCCTTGCTTGATCTGTTACACTATCGGGAGTTATCCAATTATAACATGCCGGCAATGATGGGATGTTTTGAGCTATAACGTACCAGTTGTTGCCATTGTCTGTAGTATAATCAAGCGATACAGCAGAAACATTCTGAGATGTCCAAGTTATATGGCACATTGATCCAGGGGAAGCAAAGATATCACTCAGACTGGGTGCTGTTAAAGAAATACTTGGAGCTGTTGAAGATGTCGTAATAGTGAATTGTTGGGGGCATATATCGAAGTAAGAATCATCTTTTGCCCAAGCAATCTTAACTCTGCATTGCGTACTGTTAGCAGAGGGGACAGTATAGTAATAGATACCAGGAGCGCTGGAAACAGGATGTACGGAGATATCCACCCAATTGACGCCATTATCGGTAGAAAGTTTGAGTTTTAAAGACCAAACGTTATTTGCACTCCATCTTATGTATGAAGTGCTCCCACTTACCAGAATCTCACCTCCAGAGGGATACGTCAATTGTATTGGAGGAGTCATGAATGTTACTTCGTTGCTGAAGAGAGAGCCCTGAAAACCGTTATCAATGGTTTGAACTGCTGCATAGTATGTACACTCGGGAGTTAAATCAAGTGAGCGTAAGCTTCTCAATCCTCTTCGAGCGATCTTCCTGTACCCTGTTGATAAGTCTGACATGGGAGATGCGACATCTATGCTACCAGGAGTTGTACCTATTCTAAGACCATAACTCAAACAAGAGGAAGGAGTTGTATCGTCGGCTGCTCCTGTGGCTATCAATTCTCCTGTTAATGTATCTACTGTAAGGAAGGGGGCTGCTGGAGGTGAGTTAGTAGTCGTACTGTCATTCCTGTAAAGCTTTCCTTCAACACGTAAACCATCATAAGGAAGTATTCCAGCAAGAAGGACGTCTAAATCTCCATCATTATCATAATCTCCCCAAGCTCCGGCACTAAACCGTGGAGAAAAAAAGCCAGCAGAAATGGGAACAAAGGCTCCATCATCATTCCGATAAATCTCAGACAAGTCACCTGAACTGCCATTTCCTGATAACAGAATATCCAAATCACCATCATTGTCATAATCACCCCAATAACCAACCTCAGCTCCAGGCAAGCTTCCACTCAGGAGGAAAAGGCCAGCGTCATTGCGATATATATTAACAACTGAGGATAGGCTAAAGGCATCAAAATCACCATCACTGTCATAATCACCCCACACAAGAGAGCCGGACACAGGGTTCGGTAAGTTGAGCGCTGTTTCTACGAATATACCGTTGTCATTCCGATAAATACAGACATGCGAAGCAGCATTGGTCTTAGAGGCATCTAAATCACCATCATTGTCATAATCGATCCAATATACATCGCCACTCCCAGGAATTATCTCTCCACTGTCAACAAATGCCCCATTGTGATTAATGTATATTTTTATGCCGTTACCTGTAAGATAGATGTCCAAATCACCATCTTTATCATAGTCAACCCATCCGGTTGGGCGATAAGTTCCAGTAGGCAACTCGACATTAGTATCTATAAAAGTGCCATTATCATTTCTGTATAATTTGGAAGCATAGCTGTGATTGAAAAGCATTCCATAGATTAATACATCCAAGTCACCATCATTGTCGTAGTCTCCCCAGTCTGCTTTGGCGTTCTGGACACCAATGAATCCTGCATGGTGAACAAATGTTCCACCTTCATTTCGATAGATTCCAGATACATTATAAGTTCTTTTAGCGCCAGCATAGAGAAGATCTAGATCATCGTCATTATCAAAGTCTCCCCATACGACAGAACCTTGGAAAATGCCAGTAAATGGAATCGTCACTTCCGTAAACTGGGCATACACAGACGTTACCGATAGCAAGATCAAAGAGATCAGGATAATCGAAAGCTTTGTTTTATAGATAGTCACTATCTCTCCTTTGAAAGTATGGAACTACTTGTTTGAATGGTCGTTCCTCTATTCTGCAGCAAGAGCTTTATCTCTCTCCAGCTTAGCTGCCTGGTTCTTTGTGCTGAGGAGAGGAGGTTTTCCAGAGTTGATCTGGTGCTGCCATCGACGGCGATCACACGGTAGAACATGCGATCCTGGAAACGGGCTACTGCCGTATGGACAGCAGAGGTGCCGGTGCTGAAGGTCAGATAAAGATAATCGTCCAGAGTGGCATTGATAGTCTCACTATAAAGTACTATGTAGCCCTCAGGCGTGAAAGGATTACCCAGGGGATCACTCAGTACGGGATCCCAACTGATATTCACATCGTAGCCACTTACCTGGAGCACAACGTTGGAGGGTTGGGAACTGCTGGCATCTATGCCATAGCCCCGGAGGGGGATTCTCAGGATGGGACTGTTGAGGGAATTGCTGCTCAGTAGCAAGGCATTGGATACCAGCCCCACCTGCTGGGGATCGAAGCTGGCCTCTAACATCAGTGACTCTCCGGGCAGAATTGAGGTTCCTATTCCGGAAAAGGTCCAAGTGAACTCTGTGGCAGGTGTTTCCAGCGTGATATCAGATATCAATAGAGCTTGGTTTCCTGTGTTGCTGAAGCTGACTTGCTGCTGCACAGGCTCTCCGGAGATATTGACTCTGCCAAAGTCAATTGCTGCAGGATTTGCTGCTATTCTGGCTCCTACAAAGTGAACCGCTTCCCAGGCTCCCAGGTCTATTCTGGCACTATCCAGGCGAGGATTGCCGGCAATATCCAGTGGGAAAAGCGCAAAGTCTGTTCCCGGATCTCCCGCATCGATGGCCGGAGATTCATCACTCAGGCTTAAACTTGCCTGTCCGATCTCAAAGTAGTGTCCTGCTCCTTCTGGTGTATCATCAAACAGCGGGTCCTGATCCTGAATATCCAGATAAATCCCGGTGTAGTTCGCCTCACTACCAAACCCAAAGGCTGAAGATCCGCCCTGGACATCGCTAAAAGTGATCTCCGGATCAGCAGCATCGCCAAAGAGATAGATCTGGTTGGGTGTTTCGGGGTATCCCTGGACGTTTCCCCAGAGAATAGAGTTTGTCACACTGGGAGAAGCAGAATTCAGATACAAAGCCCCGCCCTGGAGTCCTGCCTTATTGTAGGCAATTGTGTTGTTAACAAGCTGAAGGGCACTATAACAATAGAGCGCGCCGCCTCTCTGGGAAGCGGTGTTGCCAGCGATCAGGTTATTGGTAATGAGGCCGCTGCTGGTGTTGATAAAGAGGCCTCCGCCACTATAGTCTGCAAGGTTGTTTGTGAAGCGGTTGCGATCCAGATGAAATGCGCTGTTATCCTGCAGATAGGCACCGGCTCCGTTATCGGCGTTATTATGGGTGATGAGATTAGCTTTGAAGAGGGCATTCTGGGTTCCGCTCAGGCTGATTCCTCCACCCTTGCTCTGATATCCCGTGGCTTGGTTGAAGCTTATTTCACAATCGTTAACCGCGATAGCACCTCCGTCGAGGGAGAGTCCCGCGCCGTTCTTGGACACAGAGTTATTGATCACACTGCTATGGTTGAGATTAAGACTGGTCTGCACAGAGTGAATTCCGCCTCCGGAACCAAGCGCAGAGTTGTATTGAATCACCAAGCTATCCGCTTCCACAGAGGAATCCAGGGCATATATCCCAGCTCCGTTCCCCGCTGCGGAGGATCCTGCTACGATCAGATCACTTAGCGCCACCTGAGAGGCCAGAATACCGATGGCTCCGCCATTGTAGTTCTTGGCCAGAGTGACAAAGCCGTTCATCAGGGTTAGATCTGAGACCTGCACTCCCTCTACCTTGTCCAGATTGAGCACACGACGGGGGAAATCCGCGCTGCCTTCGGCATCCAGGAAGGTCTCTTCTTTTCCTGCTCCAAGCAGGGAGACGTGTTTAACCATCTGGAGAGGGAACTTCTCCCCGGTAAGCGAGGGTGAGTAGGTGCCGCTGGCGATGCGGATCACCAGAGGATTATCAGCAGTGGCATAGATTCTGGAGAGGGCGTGATCTATGGTCTTGAAGGGAGACAGGGGAGAGAGACCATTGTTGAGCGTATCACTGCCATTGGTTGCTACCCAGATATCGGCAGAGATGGCCTCCGCGAGACCTCCGCAACCGCTGAAACTGAGTGGGGCAGAGGAAGTTGCCCAGTAATTGGAGAGAGTTGTATCAGCACTGCTAAAGACCTCGAAACTGCAATCCTGAATCTTGATCGCGTCCCGGGAAGTGATCCCTTGGATATAAATGTCCGATCCGATATCGGCGTGGTTGTTACGGAAACGGTTGACGCCCGGATTTCTGATTCCCACTGTGGCATTGACCATGCCGCCGAAATTGGGCAGGCTTTGGAAGGCGTAGGAGCCGCCCCCTTCGTCATCCGCATCGTTGTCTTCAATGCGGTTGAAACTGAAGATGGGATTGGCGCTGCGGGTATAGATACCGCCGCCGACACGTTTCTCGATGGTGGTGCCGCCTTCGTTTTGGATGATGCGTCTGCCGCTGCCGCTTCGGATCGTAAAGCCGGAGATGTGCGGCTGCGAGATCGTTCTGCCACTGGAGGGCAGGATAGTGATCGTGCTGGCTTGATCCGGATTGATGGCATTGCTGCCGTCGATTATTGTATTTGTTATGTGGCTGCTATCTCCATCCACAAAGTAATAACTTGCCAGCGTGATGTTTTTACCTTCAATCACCAGGTTCTCAAAGTACGTTCCATCGGCGACTATGATGTAATCTCCATCCACAGAGGCATTGATTGCTGCCTGGATGGTGAGATAATCTGTTGGAACGTAGTGTGTAATGGCAGGATTGAGGGACACTGTAATATAGTCCGGTTTAGTCTCAATTTCTGACCCGCTTACATCACTATCAGTGAGAGACACGTTATATACTCCAGGAAACATGTATGTCCATATAGCACTCGAACCAGATGCGTCTTTGACTCCATCGCTGTTAAAGTCCCAAGCGCTTGAAATGATAGTCCCTTCTGTCGTATCGGTGAAGTGGACTGTCAAAGGAACATATCCTAGAGTCAAGTCTGCTGTAAAATCCGGATCAAACAGATATACATGTATGTAATGCTCCTTGGTTACTGTCTCAGTGACCGAGCCGGAAGTCACGGTTAGTGATACAGTGTAGAATCCAACTTGGTTGTATGTCCAGCTGGGATTCTGTTCATATGAATCAACCGAACCATCATTATCAAAGTCCCAAGCCCAACTATCAATTATCCCCACTGATTGATCAGTAAAACAAACTGTCAAAGGCACTCTTCCGGAGGTTAGATTTGGCAAAAAATCACTCTTTACGAGCTCTATTTTTGCGATAAAGCCATCCTGCCCACCAGCGCTGGTCAAGCTAGTGCTTTGAAAAACCGCTGTACCATTAAAGGTGCCACCTACATACAAGGCTCCGTTGTTGTCTATTGTAAGACAGGCTCCCGAGTCACTTCCGGAGCCTCCGGCAGACATAGCCCAAACAACACTACCTTGCGGGTCCAGCTTTGTCACGAAGATATCCTCACTGCCCCGGGAGTCCAATTGATAGTCATCAAAGAAAGTCCTTCCCTGAAAAGAACCAGTATAATATGAATAACCATCTGGAGTTACAATGATATTGTTTGCTGTTGCTGTGGAAAGACGATTACCATGTAACCAGAGCCAGTTTCCATCCCCACTCATTTTGGCAACATAAGCCCCCTTACTTGTTCCGTTCAAATTCAGCACGGGAAGATCTCCCCAGTTCGAGAGTTGGCTTTGGATATCAAGCGAAAGATAAATACTGCCATCAGAAGGACAAGCAAGACCTCCACTCCATGCACAGATCTCATCGCCCGTTCCGCCACCTTTTCGTACCCAAAGCCAAGCTCCAGTATCTGAGTTAACTTTACCCACGAAGACATCTATCCCACCATAAGGTGTTAATGAAAATGTTCCTGGTCCAAAGGTGGATAATCCAATGATGTGGCCGGAAACCACTATGTTATTATCATGACTCATAGCGATGGAATTAACAAATTGAGAGTTACTCCCTGTGAGGTTTGTAGACCATAGAAAGCTTCCAGAAGAACTAAATTTAGCTATGAAACTATCGTAGCTATTACTCCCGCTATATGAAAAGACTCCGAAATTTATGTTTATCCAATAGGCGCCTGCGATGTAAAAGCTACCATCATTATCAACGCACAGGTCATTGACTTTACACAGACCGCTACCTGTCGAATGAGCTCCTATGTGCCAAAGCCAATTTCCTTCTGTATCCAGCTTGGCTACATAGGCATAAACAATGTTACTGCTATTAATACCTGGTCCGGATAAGGGAGTTAGGCCGGGGAAATTGAAGCTACTGCTCATAAAGCTTCCGACAATAAACAGATTGTTGAATGTATCAAGATAAATCCTGTTGCTGTTCTCATCACCATTTCCACCGGCAGGTCTGAACCAGAGGCACTGCCCAGCCGAGTTGTATTTTGCCACAAAGATATCATACTGCCCTTGGCTATAGTATGTAATGTCCTCAACAACTACAGACTCCGTGAATGATCCAGTCACATATACATTACCTTCAGTATCATGAGTGAGGTCGGTAATACTATCTACCCCAAGTCCCCCAAAAGCCAATGCGGTCAACCAATCAGTATCTGGTCTCAATATTGCATTGATAAGGTTACTTTGGGTTTTTGTTCGGAAGTGTATACCATCAGAGGTAGTGAGAGACACACTATATGTCCCAGGTTGAGTATATGTGAAGACCGGATTTGGTTCAGTCGAATCGATAATACCATTGCCATCAAAATCCCATTGGTATGAAGTCGGAAAACCAGTGGATTCGTTTGTAAACTGTACTGTAAGGGGCAAGTATCCACTAGTTGATGAGACTGAGAAATCGGGCACCGTATTGTCTAGCTTGCCTATATAGAAGTGCTCTGTGCCACCTGTTGCATTTGCTGTATAAGAATCCCAGTAAGTTGGCTGCGAGGTGAAACCTCCAAAAACTAGTAGTTCGTCGTTTGAATCAATAATACTCTTAGCGGATTCTGTTCCTATTCCGGCTACAGATTTCGCCCATTGCACTTCTCCAGAATCATTCACTTTGCATATGAAACCATCGTAACTCCCAAGAGAGGCGATATTCACTGTGTTGAAGTAATTCGTACCATAGTAATAAAACGTACAGAAGGCGTTATCGCGGCTGTCGATGGCTATCCTCATCATATCAGGGAATGACATTGCTGAATTGCTTCCAAATGCACGAGCCCATGTGCATTCTCCACTCACATTATAAGATGCAACGAAATGAGTTCCGCAGTTATCTCCATAAGGTCCCAGAGCATAATCTCCAACAACAATCACTCCAGGGAACAGACCCGCGATTATGATGTTATGATTGGAATCAAACTTAGCATCTTCAACATAACATCTATAAGAATTCCATTGAACGTTCTCAATATCTGTTGCCCAAAGCCATTCTCCTTCAGAAATACTACCTTTAGCCACAATTGCATCAGTTTCACCATCAAATGACCAATTGTAATTTGAAACTACCTGAATCGAGCCAAAATTCATGCTGGGTGTTTTTCCGTGTGAACCGGACACACAGAATTCATCTCCCTGAATATCAATGGAATAAAAATAATCTGCAGCGCTAGACCAAGCCTGACTAAGCCATTCGACAGCTCCATCACTATCGACTTTTACTACGAACGCATCCGTTGAAGCATGAGATATGAAAGGGAAGTCTCCAAACTGCAAAAGTGTACTGGTGCTTTGCCCGCAGAGGTAAACATTCCCCATGTCGTCAGATGCTATATCATAAACGTAATCGTCCCCCGATCCTCCCCAAACACTGCAGTCTATCAGCTGTCCAGAAGTATCCAGCTTAAGAAGCAAGATATCATATGAACCAGCGTTTGGATATACTGTGTCTTGAATTGTTATAGAATTCAGGTAGTATGCAGCGACATATATGTAACCATCTGATGTATATGTTATATGTGGCTTGTGTGCATGAGAGTTGTTCAGCTCGAATGGGAAGACCCATTGAAACACGTTCGATGAATCTAAGCAAGCAACAAAACCAGATGATTGAGCTGAACTAATGTCGAAATTTCCCAGTGAACAAGCACCGTTAAAGCGTCCAGTTATATACTTGTTGCCATTATCAGCAGAAACCACGTCATTTATCGCAGATGAACCAGTTCCAGAACCAGTCACGACCCATTCCCATTCAGGTGCTTGCGAGTAGGCTAAGCCCATCAAAACTACTAAGTATATGAAAACAAGAATTCGCTTCATAATCATACTCCAGTCGGAAACAAAGCTACACTGATCATATTATTTATTCTCCGATTGAGAAATCATGGTCTCCATCCCCTCACACGCCTCTACCACCGATCTTCTTTCGCAAGCTGTGGCGATCTCTTTGGCCTGAGCGCAGAGGGTTTGAGCCTGAGCTTTATCTCCCAGCAGGGCATAGTTCTCAGCCTGGTAAAAAAGGTATTCACAAAGTTTCTTGGGCTGGGATGCTGCCAATGAGACAGCCTGGGAGATTTGCTCCAGAGCTCCAGAGAGGTCTCCTAATGTTTTAAGTTCTTCTGCAATGACACTGTGTGTGATGGCCAGTTCCAGCGGATTCCCCAGCCTTTCCTTGAGTGCCAGTACTTTGCGGTAAAACTCCAGGGCTTCGCGGTGCTGTCCCTTATCCCGGTGGATATTACCGATATTGCCCAGCACTTTGATCAGCTCTGCTTTATCGTCAATTCTATCCACCAGCAGCCACTTCTTCTCATAGTAGTGCATCGCAGTATCGGCATCACCCTTGCGATAGTGGAGCAGCCCCAGATTGCCCAAAGCGATGGACTGAAGCTGCAAATACTGATTTGCTTCGGCCAGCTCCAGGCAGTTTTGCAGATACAGTTCCGCTTGGGTAAAGTCCTTTTGTTCCAGATACATAAAGCCCAGGTTACTGAGCGTTCGAGCCGCTCTCAGGGTGTCTGAAGCCAGCTCGGCATTCTCCAGGCTGGCTTGGTGATGAACCAGAGCCTCATCCCAATGCTTGTGATGCTGATACCAGATTCCCAGATTCCCTTGCGCAATAGCTTTCTGAGTGAGGGAGATGGCCAGCTCCAGACAGGTTTTCCAGGCCTCCAGCGCTCCTTGCAGATCTCCCCGCCGGAAAGACAGGATGCCCTTGAGACGGAGCAGATCAAAACGATCCTCATCTGTCTGGCAGCATTGGGCAGCCTGGCGCAACAGCGCGTCAGTCTCATCCCAATTGCCAATCAGGGAGTTGAGCTCTGCCAGTTCTAGCAGGATTCTCGCTTCGGTGGGCTGTGTATCCTTCGGCAATCCGGGCAGCCACTTGAGCAGCTTTTCCCAATGAGCAATTGCATCCCGGTTGTTATAGAGGCGGGCAGCAGTGCGAGCGGCCTGTTCCAGATAGATCACTGCTTTCTCCGCGACTCCCGCCCGATGATAGTGATCTGCCAGGGTGAATAGGAACTCCTGCTTACGCTCCGGATACAGCTCCTCAATGGCCTCGGCAGAAAGCTTGTGCAGCATTGCGCGGTTCTCTAGCAGCAAGGTTTGATAGGCCACGTCCCGAGTAGTGAGATGCTTGAAAAAGTAAGCCGAGTAGTCAAAACCCAGCATCCGGAGGATAAAAGACTGCTCCTCGAGTTGAGCCAGGGTGGCATCAACATCCAGCGGAGCATAGAGCCGATCCTCGATCCAGGAGAGGATATCCACAAAGAACTCTTGCCCGATCACAGAAGCCTTTTGCAGAAGCTGCCGGATGGAAGCATCCAGCATATCCAGGCGGGATAGAACCAGAGAGTTAAGATTCGGCGGGATAGGCAGTTCGGAAATATCCTTGGCAGAGATATCCTCCAGATAATTGCACCATTCCTCCAGATAGAAAGGATTGCCCATGCTGAGCTTTTGGAGCCGCTCCAGCAGTTCATCGGTGAGGGAGATCCCTTTGGTGCTCTGCCGCACAAGTCTGCCGATCTCTATATCCGACAAGGGCTTCAGCTCAAGCTCCATAAATCCATCCGTTCTACTCAGACCAGGATTGTAGCCTTTGCGATAGAGAATCAGAAGCAAAAGCTTGTCCCGCAGGGGAGAAGCCGGATCCAGAAGCAGCTTTTGCAGCAGATAGCGGAAGACCGCTTCTGAGGCCTCGTCCATCCAGTGGACATCATCCAGAATCAAGAGGATTGGCTTTCCGGCACCAGACTCACTTAAGAGTATCCTGCTGATAACAGTGCAGATAGCGAGCTTGAGATGCGTGATCAGTTCTTGCCCATTCAACTTCAGTCTAGGATCCGAATAGGGAATCTCCAGCAGGGCTCCCAACAGGGGAAGCTGATCCAGCAAATCCCCTCTGGCTTCCTGGGATAAATCCTTGCCCAAGACTTCCATCTGCTCTTCCAGCTTGGTTTTGCGGGTCTGCAGATCGTCTGTGGGATGTAGCTGAAACCGGCTTTCCAAGAGGTTGACAAAGAGATTGAGTGGAGAGCGTACCAAAGAAGAAGTGCTTGCCTGCAGAATTGACACCTCTCCCAGTTGCAACAGAAATTCATGTACCAAGCGGGTCTTGCCCAAGCCGGCATCTCCCATGATGCCAATGATTGCCGGTTGATCAATGGTAGGAGAAGGACTCTTCAGAGCTTGCCAGGATTGCTCCAGGGAGCGCAGTTCAGCTTCACGACCGATAAAGCCTGATTTGCGCCGATACCATCTCTGAGCTTTTTCAAGACGTTGACCCAGAACCCGACAACACTCAACCGGTTCTTCAAAGCCCTTGGCTTGAACGCATCCGTAGCGCTCAAACTCAAAAAAGCGTTCCACGGCTTGCATTACGGGATAAGGAAGCAATATGCTGTTATCCGGGGCATTAACTTCCATTCTCTGAGCCAGGTTCACGGCTGCACCGATCACGGTGAAATCCCCTTCGCGTTCTTCACCAACCTTGCCAACCACTACCAAACCGGTATTTATCCCGATACGCACCTTGAGGATGGGAGCATCGAAGCCCATTTCTGTGGCCAGTTTGCGGTTGATCCAATCCAATTGAGTGATCATCTTCAGGGCTGCCATAACGGCACGTTCGGTATCCTGCTCGCTGGCGCGGCGGGCACCAAAGAGAGCCATGATGCCATCCCCCATGTACTTATCGACGTAACCACCGTAATAGGATATACAGCGGCTGAAGCGCTTCATGAGAGGATCGAGAATCTGCTTGAAGGCCTCCGGATCGAGCCTGACGCCCAAGGCGGTCGAGCCCTTCACATCCGCGAAAAGGATTGCCACTTCCCTGCGTTCACCTTCCTTGAGACGCAGCTTCTCTTTCTGTACTTCGTTTTCCCCGAAGGGATCCAACAAATCAAAATAGTGCTCTGACTCAGCTTCTGGATTCATCACCACTCCTATAGCCGTTTAGATCGCAAGCTATAGTTGTTCAGTTAGATGTCAAGAAGATTCTTCGCAAAAGAAAAACAATTTCATCAGTATGTGACAAGAAAGTGATTAGGGACCAGGCCTGGGGATTAGAGAGCTGCGCTGCTGCCGCTTTGGTAGAGGCGGTCGCCGTAC
>JAEZUG010000044.1 GCA_023421135.1 Candidatus Cloacimonadota bacterium
GGCCATAGCCATCCCAAGATACTACCCATCATAAACCCATATAAAACTCATGAGATACCCATTTGATCACATGGGTGTCACATGGGTGTCACATGGGTGTCACATGGGTGTCGTATTAGTTTGGATGAGAAGTTAGGAGATAGGATAGATATAAAAATCAGCCATTCTTGGGCAAGCGAACGATAAATGAAGTGCCGTAGCCCTTTGAGCTCTCTATCTTTAGATCTGCACCCAGAAGCTTGAGGTAGTTCAAACTAAGCTTGAGACCGATACCCATCCCAAATTCCTTCATGGTTCCTTCCTTGGAGACCATGGATTGGGCAAGGAGCTTCTCTATCTCATCGGGAGTCATGCCGACTCCTGTATCCCGTATCACCACAGTTGCCCAAGGCTCTTCTTCAGAGACAGTAATGCTGATCTCGCCGCCTTCGCAGGTGAATTTGACGGCATTGCTGACAATGTTTCTGAATACTGTCTTCAAAGCATTGGGTTCGCTCTTGATGAGCAGATTTCCTTCCCAGGGTTTATAGTTCAGATTGATCTTCTTTTGTTTAAGCTGAGCGTTATACATCTTCACAACGCTATTGAGAATACCGGCTAAATCAACCTGACGCTTCAGGTGGCTCAGGCCGGAGGAATGCTTGTTTGCCTCTATCCAGATCAGCATCTGAGACAGTAAGTCCGCAGTTTCATCCAAGGATTCTGTCATATCCCGCAGGAAGTTATCCTTATCCTCAGTAGTAAATTCTCCTTCCAGAATCATCCGCAAGAGCACAGCAGAGGTGGAAACCGGGCCTCGCACATCATGAGATATCACACGTACCAGGGTATCAAGCATGGTGATGGTCTCATTAAGGTCTTTATTTGTCTTACTCAGCTCTTTGGATTTCTGCTGGATAAGCTGGTTGGAATTGTGTAACTCGGCGTTTTGTAGCCTAACGGATTCGCTCTGTTCCTCAAGCTTTCTTCGCAGATAACTGGCCTCTGTTTTGGATATCATGTTTTCAGATAGCTCGGTAATTTTATCGTTCAAGAGCTCAATATGTTTATTGGCAAGTTCCAAAGCTTGATCATGCTTGCCTGTTTTGGCATAGATCGTAGCAAAGACTTTATAGATCTGCTCGTCCAGCTTGACGAGATCGAGCTTGGCAGCGATCTGCTGGCTTCGGATGGCATATTGCATGGCATTGTCCAAATCTCCCTTCTCAAGGTAGCTTTTGGCTATCAGAGCAAGGCAATTGGCTTTGGAATCCTCCAAGAAACCAGGTTGAAAGAGTGAAAGACCTTTATGGAAATACTCCAAGGATTTATCATAATCCTTGATATGGCTGTAGATTGTGCCAATATTGTTGTAGCAGAGAGAGAGATTGGATTCCCCAAAGTATTTTTTCCTCAGTTCCAATCCCTCAAAAGCCAACCGCAATGCTTCCTCATACTGACCCAGATCAGATAAAGCGAGACTTAAGTTGTTCTTTGCCATATAGGTGACTTGAGCGTCATTATGCTCTTCTGCCAAAACCAAGGCTTTCTCATAAGCTTCTCTGGCCTTTTCGATCTGGCTGGCCTGCCGGTAGGCATTCCCCAGGCTCATATAGGCAGAATTCATTCTCTCTGCAGCACCGAGTGATTCAAGCAGATCGAGCAGATCATAAGCCATATCGATAGCTTTGGCAAACTGACGAGTGTTTCCGTAGCCTATTACAAGGTTGTTCAACAGATTAGACCTGAACATGGGGGTTATATCGCCAATTAGAAGCCTTTCCCATATCTCTATGGCAGCAAAATAGTGGCCTTCTGTGGCCAAGGCAATTGCTCTGGTATTATGGATTCGGTCAAGAGAGTCTTCAAGCTTGTGTTGTGTGGCATAGTCCAGAGCAATATCCAGCAGCTTCTCCACTGCTTCATGATCGTGCAGGCTGAGATAATATCTAATCTGCCCTTCAAGAATGTCTATCTTGGCCAGCTCATTGCCGGTGAAATCAAGCTGTTCGAGCTGCTTGGAAACATATTCGAAAGCTATAATAGACTTATCGTGTTCACCTGTTGCCAGGATCTGCAATTCTTCTTTGATTCGTGCCAAAGTCTCAGAATCGGGCTTAGCTATATTCATTACCATTTATTGTACTGCCTCACTATTTCTCTGATGCTAAAACCCGTAACTTATATGCTCCATTTTTGACAAGGATAATTCCAGTAATTCCTTCCCTTTTGTGGAGAAGCTGAGGAAGTAGTTCAACAAACTGCCCAATATGGCACATCATGACATCATCATTTATCAATAACTGATCAGGCTTTGGGGCTATTCGTACCTAAGGGCGTCAATTAAGTTTAAATTGGCTGCCTTCTTGGCAGGATACCAGCCAAAAAAGATTCCAATCACGCAAGAAAAACCAACTGAGAGCATGATTGACCAGGGAGTAACAGTTACTGCCCAGCCCATGGACTTGCCCACAATCCCCGAGGTCAGGAAGCCCAAGCCGATCCCAACCACGCCACCCAGGATACTGATGGTGATTGCTTCAATGATGAATTGTAATAAGACGTCTTTCTTACTGGCTCCAACTGCCATGCGAATACCAATCTCTTTGGTACGCTCAGTAACTGATACCAGCATGATATTCATTATACCTATGCCACCTACCAAGAGGGAAATACCCGCAATGCTGGCCAGGAGAATAGTCATAGTCTTGGATACAGAATTGGCTGCATCAGCCAGATCAGTCTGAGTGCGAACCATGAATTCCTCGGCTGTGGTGCCACGATGCCGGCTCTGTAACAAATCCAGGATATCCTGTTGAACTACCAGGATCTTCTCCTTGGATTCTGCCGAAACCATCACCATCATGTTTCTCCAGCGTTGACCCAGGAGTCTGGTGTAAACGGTAGTGTAAGGGGCAATAACAGTATCGTCCTGATCCATTCCCATGGCATTCTGCCCTTTGGCCTTGAGCACGCCCATAACTCTGAAAGGTACATTCCGGATTCTGATGATCTTATCGACAGGATCAACATCACCGAAGAGACCTTCGGCCACAGTCTTGCCGATCAGGCAAACTTTGGCTCCATTCTCAACGTCAGAAGAATAGAACAGGCTTCCCTGCTCGGCTTGCATATCCCGGATAAAGAAGTAGTCTGCATCCACGCCCATGATCCCGGTACGCCAGTTACTTCCCTCATACTTGAGCTGTCCCCAGGTATTGTAAACCGGTGAAGCATAAAGCACGCCATCCAGCCTGTCCCGAATGGCTTCGACATCCTCCACTTCCAGGAGATTCCCAGAACCTGCTTCCGAGCGAACCGTGGAGCGCTGGCTGGAGAAATTGGAGCTGACAATGATCACATTTGTCCCCATGCTGTTAATCTGGTCGTCCACGATCTTCTGGGCTCCCTGGCCAATAGCCAGCATGGCAATCACAGCAGCTACTCCGATCATGATGCCCAGCATAGTGAGGAAAGTTCTGGTCTTGTTTCTACTGAGTGATTTGAAAGCTATCTTGAGTATTCCAAATATATTCATGCTTCTTCCTCTTCCACGATGGGAGGCAGCTTGGCAAGGTCTTCCAAGGCGTTTCTCTGTTTTTGATTGATCACATCGGAGACTATCTTGCCATCCCGAAACTTGATATGACGACCCGCATAGGCAGCAATATCTTCTTCATGAGTAACCAGGATGATAGTTTTCCCCTCTTTGTGGAGCCGTTGGAAGATACCCATCACTTCCAAGCTGGTGCGGGTGTCCAGGTTTCCTGTGGGTTCATCAGCCAGCAGAAACTCTGGATCGTTTACGATGGCCCGGGCTATAGCTACACGTTGCTGTTGACCACCAGAGAGTTGATTGGGGAAGTGCCCTTTCCTGTCTTCAATACTTACCTTTCGTAGGGCAGCCATAGCCATTTCATGACGTTGATGCGTGTTTAGCTTGTTACAATAGAGCAGAGGCAGCTCCACATTCTCCAATGCGGTTGTTCTGGGTAACAAATAGAAAGACTGGAAGACATAGCCAATCTTCTGATTCCGGATGCGGGTAAGTTCTGCTGAACTAATGGCGTGAAGCTCAATACTATCCAATATATATGATCCACTAGTAGGTTGATCCAGGCAGCCCAGTAGGTTCATAAAGGTAGTCTTGCCGGAACCGCTGGCACCCATAATCGCTATGAACTCACCAGCCTTCACCTCCAGATCAACTCCGCGGAGGGCATGAACGCAGATATCGCCCATCTGATAGTTCTTGGAAAGACCCGAGGTCTTGATTAAGATATCCGGCACTTCTTTACCTAAAATCTTCTGCCCATGCCCGGTCCCATAGTCGGAGAGCTGGCATTGGCTGCTTGCTTGGCATTCTTGAAGTTTACCCCGGTGATAAGAGTGACACCTTGTTCAACGCCTTCGATCACTTCTACGAAAGCTCCATCTGAGATACCGGTTCGAACAGGCTTGGGCACAGGCTTGCCATTCTCCAGTACCCAGACCAGGGCGAAGCCCATTCTACGGGTTGCTGTGCCACGAGGGTTAAACTGTCCCCCACTTCTCACGGCAGTAGAATCCGCTCCGGGAGCTCTTCTGCCACCTGAAGGTCTGCGTTGTCCCTGAGGCCTTTCACCCATTGATGGTCTTCCACCTCTGGAAGCAGAATCGGCAGCCGCAGTTGAGGCTCTTCCCACTGCTGGGGCTCCTCCTGAGGGTGCACCGGGAGCTGCTCCACCGGGTCTTTGTCTGCGAGCAGAGGTAAGCAGATCGTCCGACCACTCCAATCCCATCTGTTCCCAGATTTCTTTGCTGGGACGGAAGCGCGTGGCTGTCTCCGGAATGCGAAGCACGTTCTCCTTGGCCTGAACCACGATTGTCACGTTTGTCGTCATGCCAGGAAGAAGCTTCTGCTGAGGATTATCGGCGTTTATTATCACGGAGTAACTCACCACATTCTGCTCTGCATTGGGATTCAGGCGAATCTGCTGAACTGAACCTTCAAAGCTCTCCTGAGGGTAGGCATCGACGCTGAATTCAACCGGTAAGCCCACCCGAATTTTCCCAATATCAGCTTCATCGATCTCCGCTGTGATCTGCATTTGATTAAGGTTATTAGCTATCTTGAACAAAGTGGGAGCATTCATGGATGCAGCCACGGTCTGACCAGCCTCAATATCCCTGGATACGATGATCCCGTCTATAGGAGATTTGATAAAGGCATTTGCCAGGTTTTTCTCTGCTCTCTGTTTTGAAAGCTCTGCTGTGTTCACGGACAAGACTGCCTGATCGTGCTTGAATCGTGCCTTCATCAGCTCATACTCGGGAGTCATCCCCCGATTGAAGAGTTCCTGCTGCAGATTCAGATCCAGCCTGGCTTCTTCTGCATTGTTACGGGCTCTTTCCAGTTCGCCGGTGGCTGATTGCAGGCTGGTCTGCAGAATCTCTGTATCCAGCTTGGCGAGCAGCTCACCCTGGCGCACTCTGTCGTTAAAGTCTTTGTAAACTCGCTCTATCTTGCCACTTACTTCAGTTCCGACTTCCACCAGAACAAAAGGATTAAGCGAACCTGTGGCAGTCACCACTTCCCGGATGGAACCTTCTGAAAGTCCATCGGTTCTCCATTCTGGCCGGTTTTTATTCTTTTTGATTTTGCCGTAGATGAATACTGCAGCAACAATCAAGACTATGATTATTACTATTCTGAGAATTCCCTTTTTGTGCATGTTTAATCTGGTCTCCTTACCAAGTTCCCATAATCTGCCGGGAGAGCAGTAGATTCAGTTCTTCCCTTGTCTGGATCAGTTGGTACTGATTGGCATTGTAGGCAATATCTGCATCTATATATTCTGTTCTGGTTTTATCCAGTTCTAAAAGCTCTATCAAGCCCAAACGATAACGTTCTTCGGCAATTCTGATCTGCTCGCGGGATTGCTCCAGCTTCTCCCTGTAAAGCTCGGCCAAGCGCTCAAGATAGCTAAGCTGACGGCTGAGCTGATCATACTGAGTGTTGATTTGTGTGAGAGCGCTGTTTCTATTCAATTCTGCCAGTTGCCGATTCAGCCTGAAGCGGCTCACAACCTCCCTCTGTTTGAAGGGAGAGAGTAAGGAATAGCTGAGGGATAAAGACAGTCCATGATTGGTACTGTAGGTATCAAAATCAAAGTCCTGCCCACCCACTGTCCTTCTGAAATCATAGGACAGGCTCACACTGGGGAAATTATCCAGCCGGGCTTGTTTGAGGCTAAGCGCACTGCGCCCAATAGACTGCTCCAAGACCTGCAAGCGGTTGATAGCATCTGTCTCGAGAGCCGGGACAGCCTGAGCAGCCACATACTCCACATCATCCAGAGCTAAGCCTTCATCGGGCATTTGAACAAGATTAAATAGGGTACGTCTCGCACTTTCAATAGTATTCTCCAGCTGCATAATCTGAATCTGAGAATTCATCACTGCAATCTCGCTTTGTTTAACGTCGAAGCTGGTGTTCTTGCCAAGCTGTAAAAGCACTCTGCTTTGCTCCAAGACCCTGGTTTGAATACGGAGATTCTCTGTGAGAGAGCTCAGTCTCTTTTGCGCGCTCAGAACCTCCAGATAGGCTTTGAACACATCGAAGACATAGCTTCGGCGTTCTTGCTCCAGATTCAGCTCGGCTGTCTCCAAATCCAGCTTGGCAAAGCGGTATTGGAAATATGCCGGATCATTGAGAGAGATAGACTTGCTGATCGAAAAACCGGCTGAGCTGCTCAGATCACTGGCCGGAGCTGCATTGTCCGTGAAGTCCTGATTTGCTCCTGCAAACACACGTAGTTCCGGCAAGAGATTCCACTTGCTGCTGCGAAAACTGGAACGGCTGTTCTCAAAATCCAGGGAGGAGCGTTGCATTTCCCAGCTGTGCTCCAGGCCATAGTTTACCAATTGCTCCAAGTTATAGCTCTGAGCCACAAGTAATAGAGGCATCAGTACCAATAAAAATAATAGCTTTTTCATATCCCCTCTTTGAGTGGATTCTTGCTGTTGCCCACTCAAATATATCATTTATACTTAGTTTCAGACCAATCCCTGCACACAAATCCAAGAATTATTTAATATCCAAAAACCAAAGCAGGAATCCAGAGCACTCTTTTAGGTCTTGTCCATTTCGTAAAGGAAAATTCTTGCCTTAAGTAGCGCTTTTTTTAAATTGGCTCCAGATAAAAAAATATACCTAGAAGGAGTCAGACCATGTCTTTCAATCTGAGAAACAGACACTTCCTCACCCTGATGGATTTCAGCCCCAAGGAGATCAAGTTTTTGCTCGATCTTTCTCTGGATCTTAAAAAAGCCAAATATGCCGGAACCGAACAGCAACACCTCAAGGGCAAAAACATTGCACTCATCTTTGAAAAAGACAGCACCCGCACCCGCTGTGCCTTCGAAGTTGCAGCCCTGGATCAAGGTGCCCACGTTACCTATCTTGGCCCCACTGGAAGCCAAATGGGCAAGAAAGAATCCATCGCCGACACAGCCAGAGTGTTGGGTCGCATGTATGACGGTATCGAATACCGTGGTTACGGCCAGGAAATCGTGGAAGAGCTTGCCAAATACGCCGGAGTGCCGGTTTGGAACGGCCTCACAGATCAAGACCACCCCACCCAGGTTCTGGCAGATTTCCTCACCGCCATGGAACATCTGAATAAGCCCCTCAATGAGATGGTCTTTGTCTATGCCGGTGATGGCAGAAACAACGTCGCCAATGCCCTCATGATCGGTGCATCCAAGACCGGGATGGATTTCAGAATCGTGAGCCCCAAGAGCCTCTTCCCCGAAAAGAAGCTGCTGGCAAAATGCGAAAAGGTTGCCAAAGAGACCGGTGCCAAGATCACCTGCACAGACGACGTCGCCAAAGGCGTTAAAGGCGCAGACGTGATCTATACGGACGTTTGGGTCTCCATGGGCGAGCCAGATAGCGTGTGGGAAAGCCGTATTCAACTGCTCAAGCCATTCCAGGTAAATGCTGCCATGATGAAGAAGACCGGCAAAGCCACCACCATCTTTATGCATTGCCTTCCCGCCTTCCATGATCTTAAGACCGTGGTTGGACGTCAGATCAACGAAAAGTTCGGCCTTCCTGCCATGGAAGTGACCGATGAAGTATTTGAAAGCCCAGCTTCCGTCGTCTTTGACGAAGCCGAGAACCGTATGCACACCATCAAAGCTGTGATGGTTGCAACCCTGGGAAACTAAAGTAAGATCACTATTATATCAAGCCGGGTTAATCGCCCGGCTTTTTTTGTGGGAAGAAAAGGCATTACAGAAGGTTGAACCCATAAATACACAAGCCACTCCCTCCTCACAAGCCCGGCAGGGGTGCAGCCTGATGACAAAGCCACTTATGAACGCTATATCATAGCGAGGGTGCGGAGCTTCTAGTACACCATCAAACCGCTTGCGGATTGATGGGGGAAAGAAGCGGAGCCACTCGTTGCGTTGTATACTCCCCGCATCGGAAAGGAATCCCCACCCCCTTCAGGAAAGCGCTAGCGCTTTCCTGAAGGGGGTGGGGATGATATCATAAACATCCTCAGGATAACCATTTACGAGGGGCTCCGCTGCGCTTCGCACCCGCGCTATGATCTATCGCCCTCCGGGCTTTGATGGCAGGTATAGACTGGGGAGAGTTAACAAAGAAACTTCATCACAACACAGAGATGTAGGGGGGATAGTATTGATTTGCTCCTCAAACAACCCTCGCATAGATATCACGAACTGCACTTTCACGTGGAACGAGTCACAATCCAACCGTGGTTACAGGCTTAGGGCTTTAATCACAACATCAGGCTCTTTGAATACGGGGCTTAAGCGTTTCTTATGCTGCTTTCGTCTCTGGATAAAGCGCTCAAGACTGCTGTTGACAGCCTCGGTCCAGCGCTCCTCTGAGAGTGGGATTTTAGTCTGATAAGCCTTTAGAAAAGCGTTCTTCTTCTGCTGAAACACAGGTTCTTCATAAGCCTCCACCCAGAATAACATGAGGTGACTCAAATCATGCTCGGGATACTCATAGCGGCTTTCTTCGAAATCTATCAGATAAAAGCGGTTCCCATCGGTAAGGATGTTGCCGGGAGAATTATCCCAGTGACACAAAGTAGTGCCTTCTTCCATGAAGTTGAGATGAAAAGCAGAGATCACTTCCGCCAGAGCAACGGGATCAAAGCTCTCATCTGAATCCAGATAAGGCACTGCATCCAGTCTTTGCAAACTGAGCCAAAACGGAGCTTTATGATTAAACAGCTTGGGGCAGAAGGGGAGACTGCTGCGATATACTGCCAGCTCTGCGTTGAAGGCATCCGGAGACTTGAATGACTTGAGGACAGAGAAAGGGCGTATTTGGATTCTTTGCATTGTTCTTCCTGTAAAAAACCGTTCCTCTGTGATAAGCTTTATCAGAAGAGGAACGGTTATAGATGATTATTAGTTTAGTTTGAACCGCTCTATCCGGTTCTTTTCCCAAAGTGGAACCAGAAGCTCTTGAGTGGGTTGATGATAATAGATATCGGCAGGGCTGCGGAGCTCGTTTTTGAAGACTTCAAAGCAATTCTGTTCCTGAGGTATCATATAGACTGCCTGGGTATCCCAACTGCTGAAATAGATTCGACCTTTGTCATCGATAGCTATGCCATCCAACTGGCTATATATGGTATTTGAGAAGATCCCAAATTCCTGGGTCTCGGTGTTGATCACCATGATGGAAGATTTCTCTATAGACGAGACTATCATCATCTGTTTGCGGGGACGATCGAAGACTATGCCATTGGGAGCTTCCAGATTGGGGTCAGTGAGTTTGTTCACAGATGATTCCGGAATGTTGACCACAAAAACTGCATTGGCTTCCGTATCAGTCACATATAGGAACCCTTTATCATCCAGGGCTATATCATTGAGGTTCTTGGCTCCTTCGATGGGCAGAGTAGTGAGCAATGAAGCAGAGGGAATATCAACGGTGATCACCTGCTTCTGATCTGCAATATAAAGATATGGGGGGCTAACGGCAATGCCCTTGGGGGCAACCAGACCATCCTTGAAGAAGACGCTGAGTTTCCCCTCTTCATCCATACTAAGGATAGCCTTGCCCTTGGTGTTGGAGATCAGGAAACGGTTGTTGGTGCCATCGAAAGCAATGCTTTCCGGACCTTTCAGACGAGCTTTACCTTGCAGCAGCAGAATTGCCAGAAGGCAAGCTACTATCAGGATTAGCAGGTATATGGCGAATTTCTTGTAGCTGGGTTTCATATTCATGTGTTTATCCTTTTATTGTCCAGGTGCAACCCTCTTTGGAGTCTTTCAGTTCAATCCCCAGGCTGGCAAGATCATCCCTGATCTTGTCGCTGAGGCTCCAATCTTTATCCGTTCTGGCTTTGGTGCGATAACTGACGATTAGATCGATTAATTGACGGGAAAGATCCGGCATCCTGGTTTCCAGCAAGAGCTCAGTATTCTGGAAAAATCCCAGGGCCGCACCGGATTGCAGGAGCAGCGCCGCAGCCTCTTCCCTATCGACCAGATCGCGGTTTTGGTTCTTAATAACGCGGGTGAGATCAAAGAGCACGGCAATAGCCCGGGCAGTATTAAAATCGTCATCCATGGCAGCTTTGAAGGTCTGTAATTCTTCCACCAGTTCCGGATTCTTTATCTCGAGCTTCAGTAGCTCTTCAGGTGTCTTGGCAGATTCTGCCAGCAAGCTCTTAAGAGCAGAGTAGATATTACCGATAGCACGTTCGGATTCGGCGATGATCTCGCGGTTGAAGTCTATAGGAGAGCGATAGTGTTTGGAGAGGAAGAAGAAACGGATGGCCTCAGCGCTATGCTGTTCCAGGATGTCTCTGGCCGTAAAGAAGTTATTGAGGCTCTTGGACATCTTTTCGCCTTCGATATTTAAGAAACCATTGTGCATCCAATAATTTGCCAAGGGTTTACCGGTGGTGGCCAGGGCTTGAGCCAGCTCGTTCTCATGATGAGGAAAGACCAAGTCTATCCCACCGCCGTGGATATCAAAGGTTTCCCCCAGATACTTCTGGCTCATTACAACGCACTCGGAATGCCAGCCCGGGCGACCTTCACCCCAGGGGCTGGACCAAAATGGTTCTCCCGGCTTGCTCTTTTTCCAGAGAGTGAAATCTGCAGGATTCTTCTTAAGCTTGTTTTCTTCCACTCTGGCTCCTGCCATCTGGTCTTCCAGCTTTTTCCCGGAGAGGCTGCCATAAGCCGGTAATGATTCGGCATCAAAATACACATCTCCACCGGATTCATAGGCATGTCCATTCTTTACCTGAGCGTCTATGATCTGGATTATATCTGCCATCACTTCCGTGGCTCGGGGTTGATGATGCGGTTTCTTGATTCCCAAGCGCTCACAATCATCCAGGAAAGCCTTGCTATACTTATCGGCTATTGTGCTGAATTCCTTTTTTTCTTCGATGGATTGGGCGATGATCTTGTCGTCAATATCGGTGATATTTTGCACATAAGTCACATCGTAACCCAGGTATTCAAAATACCTGCGGACTACATCGAAGAAGATGAAAGCACGGGCGTTTCCGATGTGAAAATAGTTATAGACGGTTGGTCCGCAGGCATAGAGCTTCAGTTTTCCGGCTTCCACCGGAACGAAATCCTCTTTCTTGCGGCTCATAGTGTTGTAAATCTGCATTCTTTATACCTTTAGATTAGTTATATACTACGACGCTTTCTGTTTTTTCCACTCTCTCCCCAGCGGAGTTGGTGGCCTTTATCTTCACAAAGTAGGTGTTGTTTGCCAGGCGATTCCCTGCCTCATCGCGTCCATCCCAGGGGATAGTATTGAAACCCTGACGTCCTAGTGTTTTGAGCTCTCTTATCTTTCTTCCCCGAATTGTATATATCCCGATCTCCAGATCTGCGTTATCCGAGAGCAAGAAGGTGAATGAGCTTTGATTTTGCATGGGGTTGGGATAGATCAGGAAGCGTTCCAGGTTAAAATCACCTATCTTTCTCACAACGAATTCCGTGGAAGCTACTGCCGGCAGATTGAAGCTGTCGAAGGCAATCAATTGGATGTTGTGAGAGCCTTCTGTGAGCGGAGGAAGCTGATATTGCAGGGTTCCAGTGGTGTATGAATTTGTGTCGTAATTGAAGTATTGTGTAACGGGGATGGGTTGCAACGAACCATCAATTACCAACAGGATGTTTCGTCCAGCGTTTCCGGTGATGTTGATTCCGCTGTCATCCGAGATGCGTGCCATAAGAATAGGAGCCTCTCCCACGGTATCTCCAGCTCTGAAATCCCAGCTAGAAAGAAAAAGCTCTATCTGGGGAGCGGATACATTGGTGACGGGCACAGCTTCATCGCTTAGCTTCATCGAAGAGTAGTAGGATACGAAGTCTTGTTTTTGCGTCGGATCCCAGATATAAGACACGATAGAGGCGGTATTGCCAGTTCGCACATCATCGGGCACAATGTAAGCACCGGTGAATTGGTTGTTCTCCACACTCACACTTCCTCTAAAGATCTGCTGCCCTTTCTCACTTACGGAAACGTTGTCCAGGCGATATTGGTTTTCGGTGTCAAAGGCGACCAGCTCAGCAGTCCCGTTTACAGGCTGAGAAGCTAAGAATGATCCGGAGAATTCCACTACTTCACGAGAGTTAAAAACATCTTCAGCTTCGGGGAGGACAGGGTTTATCCCGGCATAGGTGAGCGGGGGATTGATCTTGAGATGAGGATCACCCAGCAACATATAGACGGATTCATTGTAAGGATCCGCAGAGTAGGCAATCTTGGCGCTCATGATGGCCTGACCCAGGTAGTAGTTCTGGTTTATCATCCGTGGGATCAATAGGTAGAGCAGCGCTGCATTTTGCTCTGGGAAAGAGATACGGCTGGCACTCCAGGAGGCAATCGCTCCATTTTCCGGCCGCAATACCAGCTTCTCTCCCAAGCTTTCAAATCCCCAATAGTCAAAATTGGAGACACTGCAAGACATAGCAATGAAGAGGGGCATCTTCTTCCCGTTGGCCAGACGTCCCATATCAGTGGACAAATTGAAGTAATCCTCTGTTCCCAGATTATCATAGGAACCATGGCCAATATAGATCCAGACTAGTTTACCGTCATTGATAGAAGATACCAGGCGGTCTCTGGCAGCGGGTTTGTTCTGAAACTCGTCATAAGAGTAGTTCCAGGCAAAAATCTTATCGGCATAGATGCTGGGAACCATCAGAGAAGCAGCCTGTTGCACCTGTTTGGTGTGTTTATCTTCATAAAAGGTGTTTGGCCCATTGTAGAGGTCATCTGCCAGCAATACTGCAGAATTTCTCCACCAGCCGGGGATAATGTTTCTGGTGTAATCCCTGAAGTTTGCGATCATCGTATTGAGCTCTGATACATTCTTCACGGGATATCTGCCAATGGCAAGCTCGGGGAAATTGTCTTGTGTTATCATCCCAAACCAATCATCGGAGAGGGTTGAAGCCTGATTTATGCTTCTCTGCCACACCATCAGTTTGTTTTTTGGCGCTGCCTGACGAGACGTGTTTACCCAGTCGATAGTCCCCAATCCCAGCAGAGTGAGAGAGCTGAGCCTGGCATTTTGGCCAGATGTTGGAAAATTATGATAGACGTGGCGGATGAACTGGCGCAGAGCTGCCGGATCTGGATGACCTCCGTTGAACTGATTGAAGATATCCTGTTGATCCACGATCCGAGTATTCAGGCCATAGTCTTCACGGTATATTGCAGCCAGATTCTGGGCTGCTGCTACGAACTCCTGGGGGGCAATAATCAGGTTGTCCAAGGGAGTGGGGTCGGCTAGGAGGTTTACAGGTTCTATTGCTTCCACCAGGACAGGACTGTAATACTCACTGCTCTGTAGCAATTGAATCCTGGCCCCTGTGATGCCCTGAGCTATCAGGTAGCCCTCTTGAACCGGCACTTTCTCGACACTGTATTGATTATTCACCATATAAGCATCCAAGTTGGTGTTGTCGCCGGTGATGTTGTAACGTACCCGCCGCAGTGAGTCTGATGTGAGAATCCTGAATTGACCTGCCGTCTTATTGATAAAGCGGGAATAGGATATTTGGAAGTAATCCAGGTAATAGTTTAGAGTCCCGCTTCTTAATAGTCTGAGTGTGACAGCGTTCTCGCCGGGAATCAAGCTATTAATGGTTCTTTCAAAGCCGTAGTTTGAGACATTGGGCCAGGTGAAGACATTGGGATTTGTGGCACTATCACTCTGAAGCTGGGTTCCATTGACGTTTACCGATATCCTGTGAGTAACATAGGATTCCACCGATTCTTGTATGATCTCAAATCGAAGGATCTGATCCTGGCTAATATCAAGATCTGGCAGTGTGAAACTGTAGGCATAATCTGCTGTAGTGTTCCCAAAGAATCTGCTCATAAACCAGCGATAGCTATGGACATCGCGTCGGTAACGATCTTCTTCATTGCGATAGATCTCTGTAAAAGTATTGGTCTCGACATCATAGCTGTCGTAAGCAGTTTGTGCCTGTATTCTTTGAGGGTTACCGGGAAAATCTCCGCCAAAAGTAAGCCAATACACGGTGTTTTGGCTGTATGGACTAAAGAAGTGATTATCTCCGATACTGGCATTCTTACTCAGACCATTCCGGCTAGTACCGTAGAAAAGAATATGGTCTGAAGTGTTGAATAACCCGTCGTCTTCGCCAACTACAGTGATGGGGACTTCTCTAAACTCGGGGCCCAGCTGAACAGCATTGTTACCCAGGACAGCTCCGCCTGTAGTGAAGAGTCGGAGGCTGCGGGGATCGAGATCGGCAAGCGGGAACGAACTGATCTGGCTGCGGTTTATGCGGTACATCCCGTCCTTATCTGTCTCAATTCTGATCCACCAGTCGGACTTGCTGAAATCTGCATAGTTTACGGTCGTTCTGGTATCCTGGCGCCAAAACAGTGCCTGTTCAGGATTGAGGATAAGACTAAGGAGAGTCTCGGCCAAGGGCTCAGTCTGGGCTGGAGAGCGGTAGTCTGTGTTTCCTGATATGGTGACCTTGAACCGCAAATTGGTGGCTACCCTCAGGCCGGTGTTACCATCGTAACGGAAGGGATTTATCCTGATGGGAACAAAGCTGTATCCTCTGAAACTGCCATTGGGCAGCAGCTCAAAGACATTATGACTGAAGCTTGTATAGAGTTCAGGGTTTTTCACGTAGTTATTTATCCAGACACCGTACTGATCTACAACGTTGGGTACAGGTTGGATGGGTTTTAACAGGGGGAGGCTCTGATAGTCCTCTGATAAGAGGGATACGCTGATCTCTCCTCCCGGAGGAATAGCTACTTTCAGCTCTGAATAAGGGATTGAAGGAGCTCCAATGATTCCATCTGAATTCATACCAGGGGCAGATATATAGAAGAAATCTCCGGCTTCAACAAGTTCGTATTCACCCGGTTCATACTCAAAGACCAGCTCACGAGGACTACTGCTGATCAGTTCCACGGATGCCCAAAGTCCAGATAAACTCAGGACTAGCAAAAAGATCAGTATGCTATGCTTCATCCTTAGCCTTCCCCGAAAAGAGCTTCTCCAACCCATAGATCAACAGGTAGAAGACAAGCATAAAGAGAAATATACCCAGCATCCCTTTGCCCAGCACAAGTATGGAGGCCATGAGGTCTCCACCGGATCTCTGAGTTGCAAGGTTCCTTAGTGAGTCGTTTATCGCGGCAGTACCGATAGTTGTCATGAAAGCTGTCATTTGTTCCTCTGTCTTCTAATAGTGATAAGAACGGTTGTTTTTTATCATCTTAGCCCGGTAGATCTGTTCCAACAGGATCAAACGGGCAAACCTATGCGTAAAGGTCATGGCTGAGAGGCTGAGAAGCAGATCGGCTCGTTCTTTCAAAGCTGTCGAAGTGCCGTAAACTCCACCTATCACAAAGACCACGTTTTTATTCTCAGATATATTAGTCAGGAAAGAGCTGAATTCAAGCGAGCTTTTTTGTTGACCGCGTTCATCAAGCACTACGAGGAAGTCTTCTTTTGCGATTCTCTGCATACAGAGAGCAGCCTCTTTTTCCATCACCTGCGTGGGCGATGAATTGTGCTTGAGGCTCTCGTCCGCCAGTTCGACTATCTCCAGCTTACAATATGGCTTCAGACGTTTCTGATACTCAGCCAAGGCCTCTATCAACCAGGCATCTTTTGATTTCCCAAACTGGATCAGACGCAGGTTCATGCTCAGGCTGGCATGCAAGCCAAACCCATTGCCATGCAGAGCATCTTTATCTCTCCAGTATCTGCTCTTGAGGGTATCAGGATCGGCACTTTGGTGCCCATAACCACATGTGCTACCCTGAAGTTGCAGTAGTAGGTCATAAGCTTGCCGTAGATATTTCCAGCTTCAATATTGGGCACTATCAGGACGTCTGCTTTGCCTCCCACAGGAGAGGAGATATTCTTGATCCTGGCAGCTTCCTGATCAACAGCATTATCAAAAGCCAGAGGGCCTTCAATAATACAGTTTCCCAGCTGTCCCCGCTCGCACATCTTGGCAATTATTGCAGCATCAACACTTGATTGCAGCTTGGGATTAACAGTTTCGACAGCAGTGAGCATAGCTACCTTGGGCAGAGGATTTCCCAGGGCATGGGCAACCTGAACAGCATTACGCACGATAGCCACTTTTTCACTAAGCCCGGGGAGGAGATTTATCCCACCATCACTCATAAGCTTGATCCCTTCCGGATGCTCATATGCCAGAACGTCTGAGATCACTTCGCTGATCCTGAGACCGTTCTCCTTGTCCAACACAGCCTTTAGCAAGACAGAAGTATCAGTCTTGCCCTTGAGAATCAAGTCGCCTCTCTTCTCATGTACCAGTTGCACAGCGGTCTTTGCAGCCTTCACCAAGTCTGGCCCGACATCTATAATCTCAAAGCCGTCGATGTATTCAGGAGCCAGCTTCATGAGCAGGGCTTCGATTGCGCCCTTGTCACCAACCAGGATACTCTCTGCCAGATTCTCCTGTTTTGCCAATATGGCTGCATCAAGAGCAGATTCGGTTTGCGCAGCGGCTATGATGGCTGTGCCTTTCTTATTCTGCTTTACAGCTTGAATCATCTCATTGAAATCTTTATACATGCAATCTCCTGCTTTCATTTAGTAATCGTAGGTCTCTACGAAGCTATCAACCATATCGCCTTCATCGGGTTGTAGCTCGTGAAGGATCTTCTTGAGAGCTTCTTTTTGGATCTGCCTTACCCGTTCCCGGGAAAGCCCCATTATCTCAGCAATCTGAGCAAAGTTCATGGTCTCATGGTTTTCGTCCAAGCCAAAGTACTTCCGGATAATATCTGCTTCCCGGTAATCAAGCTTCTCTATGGCACTATGGATCTTCTCTTGTATCCTGTCCCGGTAATAGATTCGTTGAGGATCAACAAGGTCTTTATCTTCAAACATGTCTCGAGTGCTAAACTCTTGATAATCAGAGCCCTGCATGATATCATCGAAAGAAGTGGTTTCAATCCTGTTGCCCTTGAGCAGCTCCAGGGATTTCTCCCCGATGTTCATCCGCTCCGATAGCTCAGACATAGATACGGCTTCACCTGTTTCTGCCAGATGTCTGTCTTCCAGAGCTTTCATGCGGTGAACAGTGCTGGATTTACCCATCGGTACCCGAATAAGAGAGCTCTTCTCGGAAACAGCCAGCATGATGCGCTGCTTAATCCACCATATCGCATAGGAGATCAGCTTGATATCCTTATCGGGCTCAAACTTCTCTATAGCTTTGATCAGGCCGATATTCCCCTCGCTGATCAGTTCAGAAAGCGAGAGCCCCCGGTTCTGATACTTGGAGGCAATCTTGACCACAAACTTCAGGTTGGCTTGAGTGAGACGGTTTATGGCATCCTGATCGCCTGCCTTGGCACGTCTGGCTAGCTCTTGTTCTTCTTCCCGACTGAGGGTCTTATACTTGGATATCTCTCGCAGGTAATTCTGTAATGCTCTGTCTGCAAAGACGTTTTCCATGTGCTAGCCTCTGCTCCAAGACTGGAGACCATGCATGAATGCTGAGTTAATCAAGTGTCAATACCCTTTCCGGATTGATGGGCTTACCCTTGATCCGGTATTCAAAGTGTAGATGAGGGCCGGTTGTATCTCCCGTGGAACCCACTGTTGCAATCTGTTGTCCTTTACTGACTACATCACCAACGCTCACCAGATTACGTTCATTATGAGCGTAGATAGTCATCACAAAATCTGTATGTTCAATAACAATAACATTTCCATAGCCTCCCTGAACTCCGGAATACACTACAGTACCTTCCAGAACGGTATGAATTGGAGTGCCAGTTCTGGCTGCTATATCTATCCCTTTATGGGGTCTTCCATTGCGGATGCCATATCGAGAAGATACTCTGCCATCCACTGGTCTGGCCAGATCGTTACGCAAGCGTTCCGTCTCACTTTCCTGCACCTGAGGAGCTCTGGAAATGGGACGGGTGGGGGGCGTTCCAATGATATAAAGCCGCTGACCGACTCTAATCTCGTTTGAACTGAGGTTATTCCTGGCCTTCAGATCATCAACCGATACTCCATGATTTGTAGCAATTCTATAAAGCGTATCTCCCCTTTGGACAATGTAAACCTGCTCCACAATCACTGTATCTCCAGAAGCTGGAGCGGAGATTCTGGGCGGGTTCACCACCGGCGTTGCTCCCTGGGTTTCAGAAGGAGTGCTGGGCGCACCCTGAGCAGCAGAAGCGGTTGCCCCGGCAGGATCCTTGATAAGGATACGATCTCCGGGACGAAGCGGAACACTGGTATCTGCAAAGCCATTGAACCTCAAGAGTTCTGCCAAAGTGATAGAATTGTTTACAGCAATTCTGTAGAGACCTTCACCCTGAACAACCACATGATAATAGTCTTCCGGAAGATTCTGCTCTCTGGGCGAGGGCACCGCTGCAATGGGGGGAGTGGCAGAGGCGGGGGGAGTGACAGCTTCTTGAGTTGCGGGACGCGTCTCCGTGGGTTGAGGGCGTGGTTGTGCTGGTCTGGATGGAGTTCGGCTGGGCCTAATCTCACTAATCTTGAGCCTCTGATTCAAGGATAGCCTGTCGCTGGAGAGATTGTTCAAGCGTTTAATCTGATCTATGGAAACACCATAACGCCTGCTAAGCCCATAGAGTGTGTCTCCGCTTCTCACACGATGATAATTGTATTCCACAGCAGACAACCACATAGGCAAGATGCTTAGTAGCAAAATGACCACTGTTCTAATGTATCTATCTAATCTCAAAATCATTATATCTCTTTGTCGTGTCTAAAATTACCCGCTCCAAACTTCTCACTTGAGCGCGCCCGGAGCTGATCTGTAAATCCATGATATAGTTCTCCAAAATGCTCTTATCTGCTTGAGCAATAATTAGAACTGAACCATCTGACTGGTTTCTGACGTAACCCAAGACAGAGTGCTTTTTTGCACAATTCCAAGCATGCCAGCGAAAGCCAACACCTTGAACCCGACCATGTGCTGTCAGTTCCCAAGTCTGCATAATTCAAACCTTTACGGATTTTATTCAGCAAAGTTCAAATCTAGTATTTTGTCAAGGTTTCGTTTTGCAAACCTGCCCTATAGTTCCCCATGCTACCCTAACCAAGGCAAGATGACCTCTCCTGATCTCAGTAATATCCTTTACTCACGGCAATATTTCTGTATGATTACATTTGGCAGAAGCCTCGCGGCGCTTATCATATCTATAAAATATGATTAGGAGAAACCCTATGAAAAAGCTAATTATGATCCTGGTACCACTAATGATGCTCAGCTCAGTCTGGGCAATCGAGTTCGATTGGGATGGTAATTTCCGTACACGGGCAGCCATGTACAACGACACAGCAGAAGACAATGGCGGTCATATCGACAGCCGTCTTCAGCTCAACCTGCATGGCCGTTTTGCGCCCAACTGGAAGCTGGTTCTCGGCACAGAGATCGGCAACACCAATTGGGGTGGTTTCGGTGGAGGTGTTGGAACAGGTGGAGTCAACATCGAAACCAGCGAGTTATACTTACATCATAATTGGGTGGCCAAAGGCCTGGAATTCAAGCTTGGTCAACAATGGTATGCCGATCACAGAAGCATGGTGCTGGATGATTTCATCTCCGGTCTCTACATCAGTAAAGACGACGTGGCTGGTATGAAAGCTGAGCTGGCCTACTTTAAAGCCAACGAAAGAAATCTGATGGTCAATGACGACTATCACATTGTGATGTTTAACCTTCTCAAGGATGAGAATGCCGGTCTGCAGACCTTCTACGGCAATGACCTGAAGGCCAATGGTATGGCAAACTTCACAGTGATGCCCTTTATCACAGTCCCGATGGGTAATGCTGAGTTCGACATCACAGCCTTTGTGGACTATCAAGTTATTCCCGGAGACGACCAGATTGGTTTTGGTGCTGCCGTGAAGGCCGGAGCAGAAATGGGCGACCTTCACCTGGGTGGAGATCTTCTCTACTTGGGCGAAAATGGCCTGACAGTCCTGAGTCCCTATTACCAGAATGGCCTTTACCTCTTTGGTTGGGGAGAATGGCATGACGGCACCACAGTGAATTTCCCCTATCCTGATGGAGACCAGGGAATGCTCTCTGCAGTAGCCCAAATGAAATACAACCTGAACCAAAAGATGGCTGTCTTTGGAAACCTCGGCTACGTAACAACCATGGCAGATAACGATCCCGCCGTTGGCCTCGAAGCCAATGCCGGCCTGGAAGTCTGTCTGGTTCCCCAAATTGCCAAGATGGCAGTCTATGGTGCCTTCGGCAATCCCGGGAAATGGATCGATGGCGATCCCAATGCCCTCTACATGCTGGGCAGCTCAATCAAAGTAGAATTCTAAAGAAGATATAGAACCAATATTGAAGCTCTGCCTTGTGCGGAGCTTCTTTTTTTGCATTCGAAATGGGAGCCGATCAGCCCAACAGATCAATTCTCACCGAGCGCAGTGGCAGAAAAGATACAAATCCCCTCAGCTATCCAAGTATTGCACAAGTCTTTACTTGACTTCGAATCATTCTGCTTTATTATACCATTATCCTGGATAAGAATAAGGAGATAGCCATGAAGATCTTTGCGCTCGTAATTCTGGTTCTATTAGCGTGCCATCTGTACGCTGGCTCTATTACTTTCCACAACGAAGAGATGATGATGGAGTTTGGCTTCGCTTGGATGTTTAACCTCAATCAGCAACATCCCTTCAACGAGGATATCCATGCTTTTACTGCTCTTCCTGTGAATGTGTATGACAGAATGAGTTACAACTATCAATCCTATTACTTCCATGAATTGGGGCATGAGACCTGGTCTCTGCCCTCCACTAGCAGATTACAGGCTCACCAAAGCTTTCCTCCCCTGACCGGGATTGCGGTTCCCGACACGATGTATAAACTGACCTTTGGCGAAAGAGGATCGGATGAAGCTTTCACTCTGTGTGCTTTTACACATGTCAACGCGGTTAATGCCGATTGGCAGTGGAAGACCCTGGGGCAAGCAGGTGATACCCGGCTCTACAGCGGAGCAACTGTTTATGTGAAGCACGTTCCGTACTATGGTGATGAAGAGATCCTACTCAAGATAAACGATTGCTCCATGCAAACCTTCACCTCCTATCCTCAGGATGTTGGCCCCGGGGCAAGTATCGTCGGTTACGCTTGGGGAACCCTGGATACAGAGATCGGCGATCCTGCCTGGATTGCACAGTATGCCAATCCCACAGGACAGGTTGAATTCACTTTTTCCAGTTCTTCAGCCGTTGTTCAGTTTGGATACGGAAGCTTCAACACAGATATCACTCTCAGTCCCGCTAGTACCAAACGAGATCTGGTCTTCGCAACCGAAGTATTCCCAGATTACACTCTGGATGCGCTGGATACCCACAATGCCCAGCTGACCGTTACAAGTGGCGATTACGTGTGCTCCAACACTCAGTACTACAACAGCAGTATCTGCAAGCACTACAGCTCCTCAACCGGCAACTATCCTTCTGACATCCAGAACCACTATAACGAAGCTTGGTGGGAAGTGGGGAATTCTCTGGACCACTCCGAATCCACTATTGTGTTCGATTTTTCAGGAATTCCCGGCACAGACACAGCCCAGAACCTCAGAGTCTTAAGACGCCAGAATGGTTATGGAGTGACCTGGTTGGACACCAATGCCGAGCTGCTCTCGACCGATCCCCTTCGCTTCCGGGTGCAGGGCTACGATATCATGGGTCAATACTGCCTGGCATCCACCGGGGGAAACAATTTCATCATCAGCCTTCCTGAAGATCTTGAGCTGGTGAGAAATCCTGGAGCAAGCAACGACCTTCAGCTAAGCTGGTCTCCGGTTATTGGCGCAACTGCTTACAGAGTCTATTCTGCTGCCACTCCCGATGCTGAGGAAAACCAGTGGATTCTGGAAGACGAGCTCCTTCACCCCACCACAAGCTGGTCCAGCCAGAGTGCCGATCCCAAAAGATTCTATAGAGTAAGGGCAGTGAAGCAGTAAACTAGCACAGCAAAACTAGAAAAAAACTTGTTAATCCTGCTAATTCAGTCGCTCAGATTGATTTTTGCCAGGTCCATACCCAATCTAAGAAACAGGCTTTGTGTCTGAAGGTCATACATTCTAAGTGCCGAGGCATCAAAGCTTGATATATCTGTGAGAAAGACCAGCTCTGCATAGAAGGTTTTGGACATACCCATACCCAAGAGCAAGGAAGCCCCGTAAGACACAGGGCCATATTCGTCCAGGATACTTTGCCGCAAAACAACGCTACTGCTGTGCTCGGCATAGAGATCTGCCTTGAGAATTGTATCGAGGTAGAGACCAGCTCCGATATAGTACTTGTTTGGGTTGTTCCCCATCGGGAATGAGTAGAGCACAGTAACCGAGGTATGCATGGCTTTGCTATCAATCCTGGCTTCACGGTAAAAGATGTTATCATCATCGTATTCCGAATACTCCGAAGTGCGTTTCAACTGGCAGAATTCGCCCCGGAGAGCGAGTCCGCTGGGTGCGTAGTAGGTGAGTGCTGGCGCTACATAGCTTGAGCCACGAGGTTCCCAGAAGGGATTTTCACCCAAAGAGCCAATATAAGAACCACCTATCCCAGACACGACACCAATGTGTAGCTTGGGAGTTCTTAGCTCTTCTGCCAGCATAACAGATGGTAGAAGCAGGATCAACAGGGTCACAATAGCGATTCTTTTCATACCTTATCCTTCTTATGTTGCTCATCTCAAGATAGACTATCAGATACTTCTATCAACAATATTCATAGATACCTGAGTAGTGTATTCTTGTCAAGCTTTCCTTGGGTTTACGCTCAACTCTAACTCCTAACTTTGTTCTCTTTAGTCTCTCAGATCCACCCATACACCCTTGCTACTTGTCACTTGTCACTCCCTAATCCACTTCTTACTCCTTACTTCTTACTTCTACCTCCTAACTGAGACGACACCCATGAGACACCCATGTGACACCCATGTGACACCCATGTAAACTCATGCGTGTCTTATGAGTATGAAATGGGTATCTAATGCGTGATAAGGCAGAATGATCTGGAAGTCCCAAGAGGATAGTATGATCACGGAGTGAGTATCATAAAATCCGCGGATTGTGGCTAAGTTCTCCGCTTCTCATTTAAGGGTAGAGAGCTTCTCCAGGCAAGACAATCTATAAGTAATTACATTGAATGGCAGAAAATTACCATCACAGCTCAACACCATCTAAACAAAGTTCTTGACAGAAAAAGCCCTGTAAAGAGATTGGCCGCTATATTGAAACGCCCAGTTTTGGGGCATTAGCTCAGCTGGGAGAGCGCATGACTGGCAGTCATGAGGTCAGCGGTTCGATCCCGCTATGCTCCACCAACCATAAAGCCCCTTCACGTTGCTAGCAATGTGGAGGGGAATCTCTTTTTATAGCAGGTTTTGTATTCAGACTAAGGATGAACAAATGGATAAACAAGCTTTAATCAAGCACTTAGAACAGCAGGCTATTCAAGCCAGAGCTGCGATATTAACCATGACCACATTGTCCGCTTCGGGGCATCCCGGCGGCTCGATGTCTTCCATAGATTTACTTCTGGCACTTTACGAATCCACCACTCACGATCCCTCCAATCCACAGCTTCCCAATCGTGATCGGATTCTGGTCTCCAATGGCCACATCTCCCCCGCCGTCTATAGCGTTCTCGGTCTGCAGGGTTACTTCTCGCTCAAGGATGCCATCTCTCAATTCCGTAAGTTTGGCAGTATCTTCGAGGGGCATATCGAGCGCACGGTTCCCGGTGTGGAGTGGACTACAGGCAACTTGGGACAGGGACTTTCTGCCGGTGCTGGCATGGCGCTTGCTTCCCGCATCAACAAGATCCCTTACCGCGTCTATGTGATGATGGGTGATGGTGAGCAACAGAAGGGTCAGATCAGCGAAGCCCGGCGTTTTGCCACCAAGTATAGCCTGAACAATCTCTGTGCCATAGTGGATTACAACAAGCTTCAGATCAGCGGTAATATCAGTGATGTGATGTATCAGGATATCAAGGCTGGATGGGAATCCGATGGCTGGCAGGTTGTGGATATCGACGGGCATAACTACTCTGAGATCCTGGATGCTCTGGAGGCCTTCCAAGCTGCTACAAAGCCCACGATGCTACTGGCTCATACCGTGATGGGCAAAGGCGTGAGTTTCATGGAAAACCAGGCCAAGTACCACGGCTCAACTCTTTCAGATATGCAGCTTGAGGAAGCTCTGAAGCAGCTTAAAGTTGAGAATGAGCTAAGTAAGTATCGCAAGCTTAGAGAAGAATTTGTGTTCGATCTCTCTGCCCATAATGCTGCAAAGTTTGAGCTCAAGTCCGACCTGGTGGCGGGACAACCGGTCGTTTACGAATCTGAAACCGATAATCGTAGCGCCTGGGGAACTGCTATTGCCGATCTGGCCAAGATAAATCTCGAAGCCAAGACTCCGTTGGTGGTGGTGGATTGTGATCTGGCTGCCAGCGTGAAAACCGGCGACTTCGCCAAGGTCTCGCCTGAACGTTTTATCCAATCCGGAATCATGGAACAGAATGCGGCAGTGGTCACTGGAGCTCTCTCTGCTTCGGGGATCCAGGCTTTCTGGAGCGACTTCGGTGTCTTTGGCATCGGTGAAGTTTACAACATGCACCGTCTTAATGATATCAACCATACCAATGTCAAAGTGGTAGTGACGCATGTGGGGCTGGACGTTGGAGAAGATGGCAAGACTCATCAGTGCATAGATTACATCGGTTTGGCCAGGAATCTTTACAACTATCGCCTGATCTGCCCGGCTGATCCCAATCATACGGATCGCATCATCCGCTGGCTGATCAACAAACCTGGTAACTATATCGTGACAATGGGGCGCTCCAAAGTTCCCGTCATCCGTAATGAAGAGGGAGCTGTGTTTTATGACATGGGATATAACTTCGATTATGGCAAGGAAGATCTGCTAAGAATCGGAAATCAGGGAACCGTCTTTGTGACCGGAACACCTGTGGGACGCACTCTAAAAGCTATTGACAGTCTGCGTGACACAGGAATCTACCTCAATCTTTACTACGTTTCCGCACCCACTCTGATCAGTGATAAAACGATCGAGAACGCAGCAAAGTACGGCCCCATCTTTAGTATTGAGGATCACAACATCAATTCAGGGCTGGGAGCTACTATTGCCTCCAAACTGGTTGATCTGGGTCTGGTAGCCAAGCTCATCAGATATGGTGTATCAGAGTATCCCATGGCGGGTGTCTCTGAGGACGTTTATCGCTGGGCCGGGCTCGATGCAGCCAGTTTGCTGGGTAAGATCATGAAAGAGATATAGAGAATTACTTATAACCCTTCATTTGATATAGCTCCGCTTCTCCCAGAGCGGAGCTGTTTTCTATGGCCTCAGGAAAAACCTATTGACTGAATACTTCGGTAATTCAATTTGGTAAAAAGCAAAAAAACATAGGAGCAGGTGATGAAAAAACTACTGAAAACCTACCCTGATAAGTGTATAGCTTGTCACCTCTGTGAGAGTGTATGCTCGGGTCTCTACTTCAAAGAAGATAACCCAGCCAAATCTTGCATCAGGATCAATGACAATCGGAATCCCATTGATATGAACGTCTGCAATCAATGCCAGGTATGCGTGAAAGCATGCCCCACTCAAGCCCTCACGGTGAATAGCCTGGGCGTGGTGATGCTCAACAAGAAGCTCTGCATCGGTTGTCTGATGTGTGTGGCAGCCTGCCCCACGAACTCTATGATGCATTTCGATGGCGCGCTCAGCCCCTTCAAGTGCATAGCCTGCGGTGCCTGCGCCAAACATTGCCCCGCAGAAGCCATCAAAATAGAGACGGAGGAATAGATGGAAAACCGCAAAGTATTGGCTGAGTTTCGTTATGAACTGAAGCCCATAATCAGAGGCTACAATCGCCGTACCCTCTATGTAAATCTTGATACTCTCGAGATCAAAGAGAAGCCCGTGACCGATCTGATGATCGATAAGTTTGTGGGCGGAAAGGGCTTTGATCTCTATCTGATGTGGCACGGAGTGAAGGACAACACCAAGTGGAACGATCCCGAAAACGAGATCTGCATCTCCTTTGGCCCTCTCTGTGGCAATACAAACTATCCCGGTAGTGGTAAGTCCATTGTCACCACCATCTCTCCTCTCACTGGAATCCCGGTGGATTGTAACGTGGGTGGGCACTTTGGCCCCTATACCAAGTTCTCCGGCTGGGATGCTCTGGAAATACAGGGTAAAGCAGAAGAAGGCGCAATAGTCTTTATCGATGGCGACAACGGCGTGGTGCAGATCCTCTCTGCTCCGGATACAGAAGTGAATAGCCACATCATCTCCGAGAAGCTGCACGAAGAATTCTCTGGTGGGCCCGAACACTTGCAACACGTCTCCGTGGTTTCCTCTGGTCAAGCTTCCAGCCACGTGCAGATCACCTGCCTGAATTTCTCTTTCTGGGATAAGCGCCGCAAGGTAGCCCGTCTCAAACAAGCCGGTCGGGGTGGCACAGGTACAGTCTTCCGCGATAAGAACCTCAAAGCTTTGGTAGTAAAATACTCTGCTCTAAGCGGTGAAACTAACGACCCCGAAGATATCAAGACTCTGCAGGAAACTGGTCTCAAGCTGCATAAAGAGATCGAGAAAGGCGATACCAGCCAGTGCCATATGCGTGAGATCGGCACGGCTCACCTGATGGAGATCATGAACGACTATGACCTTCTGCCCATCCGAAACTTCAAATACGGGCAGATGGATGAAGCCATTGCTCTGGCTTCCTGGGAGTTCAAGAAGCTCTTCACTCAAGGAATGCCGGATGGTTGCTGGTTTGGCTGTTCTCTTTCCTGTTGTAAAGCTGTGGATAACTTCCTGCCGCGCACCGGTCCCTACAAGGGGCAACCTGTCTGTGTTGACGGTCCGGAATATGAGACTGCTGCCGGTTGTGGCTCCAATCTCTGCATCTGGGATCCCAAGGATGTAGTCGAGATCAATTTCTACTGCGATACTTATGGAGTGGATACCATCTCCTTCGGAACCAGTGTTGCCTTTGCAATGGAGTGTTATGAATATGGCATCTTGAACAAAGAACGCACCGGAGGCTTGGATCTCACCTGGGGCAATGCCGATGCTGCCCTGGAGCTCTTGCACCAGATGGCACGCGGTGAAGGCTTTGGTCTAACCGTTGGCAGAGGCGTGCGTCAGATGAAGAAGCTCTTTGCCGATGAGTACGGAGCCGATCCCAAGCTACTTCAGGATATGGGAATGGAAGCCAAGGGACTGGAATATAGCCAATATATGTCCAAGGAAAGCCTGGCTCAGCAGGGTGGTTACACTCTGGCTCTTAAAGGTCCTCAGCACGATGAAGCCTGGCTGATCTTCATGGATATGGTAAACAAGCTCATCCCTACCTTTGAAGATAAGGCAGAAGCTCTGCACTACTTCCCCATGTTTCGCACCTGGTTTGGCCTGCAGGGTCTCTGCAAGCTTCCCTGGAACGATATTGAGCCCGAAGACAACGCTCAAACAGACGAACCTGCCAAGGTACCCGAACACGTCCAGAATTACGTTGATATTTACAAAGCTATCACTGGCAAGCCTCTGGATAAGCACGAGCTGATCCGTCAGAGCGAGCGTGTCTATAACTTCCAGAAGGTCTTCTGCATGAGAATGGGAAAAGGCCGCAGAGTGGACGATTTACCGCCCTACAGAGCCGTTGGTCCCGTCACCGAGGAAGAATACCTTTCCCGGGCTGAACGTTACGACACAGCCCTGCGCGAGAAGCAAGGCATCGATCCCACCGGCATGAGTACCCTGGACAAGATGGCCAAGCTGCGTGAGTATCGTGAAGATCAATACAGACAATTGGTCGATTCTGTTTACAAACGTAAAGGCTGGACTCCTGAAGGAGTGCCCACGCCCGAGCACCTCAGTTCCATTGGCATGGACCTTCCTGAAGTGATGGAAGTGATCAAGCCCTACTTCAAATAAGAATCATCCAAAATATAAAGAGAATCCCCACCTAAAAAGGTGGGGATTCTTCTATGATTCTTATACTTAGTTTCTTGTCAGTAGTCCGCGCAAGTGAGCCACGTAGGCAGCAGCGCCACCTTGTCTGTAGCTCGTCCGGTTGATCTCAGTCCCTTGGCTGTTTACCAGCACTATCGTGGGGTATCCTTCAATCCGGAAACGTTCCTGCAAAGACCTGTTTTGTGCCTTTAGCTCATCAGATTGGGGAAGGCTGCGGGGAAAATCCAAAGTCAGCAGCACCAGATTAGCCGAAGCGTAATCTATAAAATCCTGTTGACTGAAGACTTCATTGCGCAATCTGATACACCAGCCACACCAATCCGAACCTGTGAAATTGACCAGCACAGGACGGTTCAGCGCAGCAGAGAAACGCAAGGCATCTTCCCAATTTGTGATCCACTCACCATTCACATAACCTTCAACGGCTTGTTGAACTTCTCCGGCCGGAGCCCCAGGAGTGGCTTCTTCAGCTGCAGGAGAAGGGACTTTATCACCAGGTTTGGGAGCTGGTGCACAACCCAGCAGAACCACCAGCGAGATCATTAAGATCGTTAAAGCCAGCTTCATATCTTCACCTCTACATCGTTTATATATATCTTCACGATAACTTCAGCAGATTTCTTCAGCATGGCATTCACGCCGCAATACTGCTCGGTAGAAAGCATCACCGCCTTCTTGAGTTTATCCTCAGGCAGAGCTTCCCCCTCAAAGTAGAAACTGAAGCGAATAGTCTTATAGACCACCGGATGTTCTTCCGTAGAATCGGCATCAGCTTCCATTCTGAAGGTATAGGGAGGGATCTTCATCTTGGCAAGAATCGAGACCACATCCATACCCGAACAGCCGCACAGAGCTGCCAGAAGCAGTGGTTTGGGGCGAGGACCTTTATCTTGGCCGCCCCATTCATTATCAGCATCCATCAGCAGATGATGACCGTTGACATTCGCGTCAAAAGTCATCCCATCGCGCCAATGGGTTATTACTTTCTTGGTTGACATTAAATCTCCACGTAGGTTTCCTTGAGCACTTCCTCATACTTATCTACATAAGTTTTGAAAGCTTTATAAATATCGTCCAGATTCTTTTCAGAGATCTTGGAGATGATCTTCTTTTGATGGTCAACGACCGTCTGTTGGCTGTTTTCTGCCAGCTTACTACCCTTATCGGTAATCATGGCAAACCAGCAACGGCGATCTTGTTCTGAGGGCTTTCTGGTCACCAGTTTCTTGGCTACCAAATTGTCCATGATGCGTGTTACGCGACTGTGAGAAACATTCAGCACCTTGGCCAGTTCATTCATATTGGCCGGTGACTTGATGGAATGAAGATAGTTAAGAAGATGGCACTCCATCTTTCCTGCCTGCAGACATGCCTTCTGCGAATAATCGATGTCACTCAGGATCACCTGCAACCTTGTGATCAGTTCGTGGAACTTTTCGGGATAATTAGCCATTTGTAACTCCTTTTTTTACTTTTTAAGCTCTAATAATCGATCGATTTTTACACGATCGAAGCCCACAACCGGCTGGTTATTGATCCAAAGCTGGGGAACGCCCTGTTGCCCAGTTTTTCGGATCATATCCCTAAGTCCGGTATCATCTTTTGATACATCAACATCACGGTAGGTGAAACCATTCTGGCGCAAATAGCCTTTCAGTTTCTTACACCAAGCACAGGTGGGAGTGCTAAATACGATTATTTTATGGTTCATAATTTCACCTCTGGGGACATATTAATGCACCCCCCCAATATTGCCAAACCTTTTTTTTGAATTCTGGTCTTTTTTGTAGTGAAGCAGTATTTGCCCCGCCCACAGAATATATTTGAGGAAAAATAATCCTTGCCAATTTTTTCCCTGCCTCAAAACTGAGAAAAAGCCTAAACGGGAGACGACGATGGCAGCAGCCTATTTTTGTTCGGAATGCGGTTACGAAACTACCAAGTGGAGCGGTAAATGCCCACAATGCGGAGCTTGGGACACCTTTAAAGAGAGCTCGGTGGTCACCGGAAAGAAAGGCAAACTCATTGCCTCCAAACAATCCAAACCAGAAAGAATAAAAGATCTCAAAGCCACCAGTGTGGAACGGATTTCCACCAGCAGCAGCGAATTTGATCTTGTTTTGGGCGGAGGTATTGTGCCCGGAATGTTGATTCTGATCGGTGGTGAGCCCGGCATCGGCAAATCCACCCTCATGCTCCAGCTCAGCGAGTGGATCGGCAAGCTCAAGCTCAGCGTGCTCTACTGCTCCGGTGAAGAAAGCATGGAACAGATCCGCCAGCGCAGCAACCGGTTAGGAGTTCACGACGAAAACATCTGGTTACTTTGCACCAACGACACGGAACAGATCATAGAATCGGTGGCAGAATACAAGCCCGCCCTGGTGATCGTGGATTCCATCCAATCCGTATCTATCCCTTCTCTGGATTCCATCCCGGGCAGCGTGACCCAGCTCCGGGAAAGCTGCAATCGCCTTTTGAGACTGGCCAAGACCGAAAACATCCCAATTTTCCTGGTGGGTCACGTAACCAAAGAAGGCTTCGTGGCAGGACCCAAGATCCTGGAACATATGGTGGACACAGTACTCTATTTTGAGGGCGAACTGCGCAATCACTACAAAATCCTTCGCGCCGTTAAGAACCGCTTTGGCGCAACCAACGAGATTGGCCTCTTTGAGATGACCGGCAATGGCCTGATGGAAGTGACCGATCCCAACAACGTTTTTCTGAGCCGGGACAACAACCAGATCGGCTCTGCCGCCGCCTGCATCATGGAAGGCAGCCGCAGCTTCATTGTGGAAGTGCAATCCCTGGCCACCGGCTCCAATTATGGCACCCCGCAGCGCGTGGTCATGGGCTTGGAACAAAAGAAACTAGCCTTACTTCTAGCCATACTGGAAAAGAACCTGGCACTCTACCTGCGCAGCAGCGATGTCTTCATCAACCTCACCGGAGGCATCCGCAGCAGCGATCCCAGCCTCGATCTCTCCATCCTCGCTGCCATCATCTCCAGCCTCAAAGACGCTCCAGTTCCGGAGAACTCCGTCTTCATCGGCGAAGTGGGACTCAATGGCGAGATCCGTCCCGTGAGTCAGATCGACACCCGCATCAAAGAAGCCATCAAGCTGGGCTTTGATAAAATCTATATCTCTCACCATGCCAAGACCAAGCAAAAGAACAAGGTCATCCGCCTCCAGGATGTGAAGGATCTCTATAAGCTCTTTTAAGAGTGACGAGTGACAAGTGACGAGTGACCAGAGCTGCGCTGCTGTCAGTGAACAGAATACAGAGCTACCAACCCGATTTAACGGGTTAGGAGCTATTGTATGGTCAGTGTTGCTGGAATATGTCAAGACGCGCTGGGTATAGAACTAGAATTCATCGTTATCTAGCCAGACTACACATGCCGTCATTCCGGGATTTCCGGGGTCCCCAAACCTTCTTCTCCCAGACTACACGTCCCGTCATTCCGGGAATTCGGGGTCTCCGAAGCCGAACGAAGAGAGGCTTTGGGGCAGAATTACCCGGAATCCAGAAAGACTATGCCTGAAGTTGCGCGGTATCACTCAAGCAGAGTCTTTCAAATAGTGGGTGAACAAGCTCCGTGGATTCCTGACTCCTTGTTTCAAACCGCTGCGCAGGTTTGAAACAACTCTCAGGAATGACGGATCATGGGGCGGGGGGTGGAGCGTAATGACGTGAAGTGGTACTCTTCATAAACCCCGCCCTGCGGGGTGGCATCTGCGGAGCCCATAGTGAAGGCGCAGCCTGAACTATGGGTAATCTCGGCATCTGGAAATGTCTGAAGTGAAACCTCCTCCCCCACACTAAGCTTGACAGATTTTGCCACTCCCAATAGCTGTGGAAACATGGAATCTAAACATATCTATTACAGCATAATAACTGCTTTGATCATTGTGGTGCTCTATCACCTCTTTGCCCTGGGACGCTTCAGCTATCCGGAATTCCGGCTTAAAGCCGGGCAGGTCTCGGATGCGGAACTGATTGCACCTTTTGACTTTCCGCTGCTTAAATCTGAGGAAAAGCTGCTGCAGGAAAAGCAGGAAACCATTGCGCGCTTGAAGAAGCCCTATCGCATCTCAGACGATCAGCTCTTTGAGGCCAATAGCAAGGTTGATGCCATCTTCATGACTGCCCATGCCGACGACAATACTGATCCAGGTGCCTTGGAAGCCGCCCTGAGCGCTGAGGGTTACATCTTCTCTGCTCCCTCACTAGTAATACTCCAAAACAAGAACCGCTCCGAGCCTCTGTATCAGCGGATCAATACTGAATTGGACAGGGTTTACCGCAAGGGAATCTATGAAGGGATCCGGGGAGACAGCCTGCTCTTTATCTCTGGGGATGAGCTCAAGGAAGTATCCTTGGGATTGTTCTTCTCGGTGGAAGAAGCCAGAGAGAGCTTTATCAATAGATTCCAAGGCTCCGATGCCCTCAGTTTGATCCAGGAGCTGGCTCCACAGGTGATCAAAGCCAATCTGGTGCTGGACGACAACCGCCTCAGCCAGCTCACCGAAGATGCCACACGCCAGATATCTCAGACCGAAGGGATGATCCTGAAAAACGAGGTAATAATCCGCAAGAACGCCCGGGTTACTGAGGCAGACATCATGAAGCTGAACTCACTGCAAGCAGAATACCGCACTCGGGAGATCAGCCGTTCCCCGGTGCAGCAATTGATGATCTCTCTGGGGCTACTGCTCTTTGTTTTTCTGATCATCTTCCTGAGCAACAAATACTTCCTGCACGTCTCCAGAAATCAGCACAATAAGATGATGGAGAGCTTACCGCTGAACGCCGGGTTTATTCTCACAGTGCTTTTTTGCCTGATCAGCAATAAGCTCCTGGGCTTCAGCAATCTGCTGATCCCCTTCGGGATGATATCGCTGGCCTCTGCCATCCTGATTGGAGTGGATTTTGGCGTGTTTTACAGTCTCAGCAATCTCTTTGTGATGAGCCCCTTTATCAATTGGGAGACCTACACTCCTGTTGTGCTAGTGATGACTTCGATGATCACACTCATCCTGATGTTGCGTTACCATAGCTTTCACAATTACCTCAATATCTGGTTCTATATGATCCTTTCGGGAGTGGCTGTCAATCTTTCCCTGGGCATCTACAAAAATGATCCATTCCTCACTATAATGACCACCACAGGCTACAGCTTGATCTCCTCCAGCATCTCGGTGATTGGTCTGGTGATGATTGTGCCCTATTACGAGAAACGCTGGCATCGCGCCACGCGGCAGACTCTTCTGGAGCTTCTGGATTTTGAGCATCCTCTCCTGAAGAAACTTGCCACCGATGCCATTGGCACATATCATCATAGCCTGATCATCGGTAACCTCACAGAACGGGCAGCCGAGGCAATCGGCGCAAACCCACTACTAGCAAGAGTGGGAAGCTATTATCATGACATTGGCAAAGTAGTGAATACAGATATCTTCACAGAGAACAATGAGGATTCCAGCGAGATTCACAACGAGTTTGAACCGGAGGAGAGTGCCCGGCTGATCAAAGGACATGTGCTGGAAGGAATTGAACTGGCAAAACGCTATAAGATACCTCAACCAGTGATAGATATCATCATGCAACACCATGGCACGGGCAGCATCCGCTATTTCCTGGAGCAAGCCAAGCGCGAGAATAAACTGAATAATATGGAGCCCTTCACTTATCCTGGGCCCAGACCTCAGAGTAAAGAAGCAGCACTGGTGATGATGGCCGATATCATTGAATCCACCACCAAAGCCAAAAACATCACCAAAGAAGAGGATATTCACCTGATAGTTGAGCAAACTATCCAGCGCTTGATTAAGGAAAATCAGTTTGACGAAGCTCCCATCACTCTAAAAGAAATCTTCCTGGCCAAGCAGGCCATGATCCCCGTGCTGGTGAGCATCTATCGCAAGCGTTTGGACTATCCTGATATAAAGCCCGATGAAAGCGCAAATTGAGCTGGAGATAGCTCCTGAATCCCGGCCTGCTCCCAGAGGGCAGGATGAGATCGCATCTATCTGTGATCTGATTTGGGATACGGAAAAGGTGGAAGATCAATATCAGATATCTCTGCTCTTGTGTGACGATGAGGAGATCAGGGAGCTGAACCGCCAATACCGGGGTTGTGATGCTGTCACAGACGTTCTGAGCTTTGAGTCTGCAGCGCTTCCGGGAGCGGCCGGAACGGGTGATGCTATCCATCTCTGTGATATTGTGATTGACACAAACCGGGTATTCAGCCAAAAGGGCTCAAGAAGCTTCAAGGACGAGTTTGATGCGGTTTTGGTGCATTCTTTCCTGCATCTGCTCGGTTATGATCATATTAAAAGCAAAGACAAAGAACAAATGGAAGAAAAAGAAGAATTCTATAAACACAAGATTCAAGGTGTGAACTAAAGTGGAAGACGGTAAACCGTTGTTACTTATCGTGCTGCTCCTGCTCTCGGCATTTTTTTCGGGATCGGAGACAGCACTCTTTTCCCTCTCGAGGGTCTATCTCAAGAAATTGGAAAAAGACGGATCAAGCGGCGCCAAAAGGGTGCTTGCTCTCCTCAAGCGTCCCAAGCATCTGCTGATTAGCTTGCTTTTGGGCAATACCTTTGTAAATATCGGCTTTTCTTCGCTATGTACTCTGATAGCTTTGGAGTGGGCTACCCTGCATCCTCAGTATCCTGTATCCTTGGTGATAACCATACAGGTGATAGTCTCAACCCTGCTGTTAGTCTTTTTTGGCGAGATCACGCCCAAACTGGTGGCGCTGGCTACTGCTGATAAGACTTCACTATTGGTAAGCTTGCCCCTGCAAGTCTTCCAGTTTATTGCCTATCCCCTGGTGATGATCTTTGTGGGGTTCAGCCGCTTATTCTCCCGGAAGCAATCCGTTGATAAACACCTGGGGCAGAAGTTTACCACCGAAGAATTCCATCGGCTCATCCAATCTGAGAGTTCCAAACACAGCCTGGAAGAGCATGAGAAGAAGATGCTGGTGGGGCTTTTCCGCTTCCGAGATACTGAGATTAGTGAGATCTACGTCCCCCGGGTGAAGGTCACTGCCATCGAAGTGAGCCAGAGCCTGGAAGAGCTGCGCGAATTGATCGTTCAATCCGGCTATTCCCGTATACCGGTCTATAAAGAGACGATTGATGATATCATCGGCATCATCTATGTGAAAGATCTGCTGCTCTATCCGGAGAGGGGAGAGATCAAAGACTTCATGCGTCCTGTTTGGTTTGTGACCGAGAACATGAAGATTCAAGCGCTGCTGAACCAGTTCAAGAGCAAGAAGCTCCAGGTGGCAGTGGTGGTGGATGAATATGGCGGAACCTCCGGGATCATCTCTCTGGAAGACATTCTGGAGGAGATAGTGGGAGAGATTCACGATGAGTATGATGTGGAGGAAAGCCCGGAGATCGTAAGGATTGACGATTGTAGCTTCATACTATCGGGTACCTACAATGTGCGGCAGTTCAATCATGAATTTGGCACGGAGCTGGATACTGATGAATATGATAACATTGCTCAGTTTCTTCTGGAGGTATTCAATCATGTCCCATCTGTTGACGAGACTTTCGATCTGAGCGAGACCATGATCCTGAGAGTACTGGACAGTGATGAAAAGAGCATCAAGAAAGTCCAGCTTACTATTAGCCCGGAGACAGAGTGAGACAGGGCAAGTACCTTCTACTGATCCTGCTGCTCGGTTTATGCTCTCTGCATGCCTGGACAGCGTCCTATTCTGTGAAAACTATGGGAATACAGGTCGCCAGTCTGGAGATGAATATGGGGCTGCGCTCCTTGGAAGTTTGGTCCAGAACAGAAGGTAGCTCCAGCCTCGCTCCTGCTATGGATAACTACTATAAGGCAGAGTTTGATGCCCGGCAACTTCCTTCATCTTATCTTAGAATAGTGCGTCAGGAAACGGATTCCGATACTGTGCAAACGGTTTATGATCAAATGCGCCGCGCTGGTCATCAGAAGAGATTTCTTAGCGGGGAGCTGGTGAGCTTTGAGCTGGAAACAGACACCAGAGATCTCTTCAGCCTATTGGCTCACATTGCCGCAAGCCCTCCTGATACAGACAGAGCTTTTGTGATAGATGCCAATGGTGTGCTTTGGGATGCAGAGCTCAGCCGGGAAGAAGATGATAACGTCCGCACTCGTCTGGGACGCCTGAGATGCAGGGCTTATTCACTGAACCTGATCCCCCGGGAAGCAGGCAAAGCTCCTTATGTCGATATGGTCACCAATAATATCCTCAATCCCGATACCCAGCTTAAGCTCTGGATTGCCGAGAACGGTCTGATCACCAAAGCTCAGGTGCGTAGGGGACTGTCTGTGTTGAATTGGGAGCTGGTTAGCTATAACCAGTAGAACCCTCAAAAGATTTATGAAGAGCACAACAGCTAAGCTAAGCCTCAGCCTTGTTTGGCTAATCCTGATCTGGACGTTGTCTTCTCTTCCCAGTCATGATTTGCCGGGTTTGAAGATTATATCCCTAGATAAAGTGGCTCATTTGGGAATCTATCTGATACTGGGAATCTTAGTGAATGGCGTTTTGACGAGTATCAAAGCCGGGAAACCCACTATCTGTCTGGTCTATGCCATCCTGCTTCTCAATGCCGCCTTGGACGAAGCGCATCAGCACTTTATCCCAGGACGTTCTGTATCTGTCTATGACCTAATTGCAAACAGCCTGGGTTTACTTGTGGCGTATCTATGGATATTGAGATTATCGCAAAGATATCTTCCGGGAAAAGAGGCAGGACGATGATCAGGGTAGATAAACTCACAGTGGGCTTCTTTGGAAAGGTTGTACTCAAGGATATCAGTTTTGAACTGCCCGATAAACAGAATCTGGTGATCTTGGGCAAGAGTGGCTCTGGAAAAACAGTGCTGATCAAGAGCTTGTTGGGAATCAACCGGCCCGAGTCTGGCTCGATCTCACTGGATGGTGTCGATATCCATAGGGCTGAGGATGATCAGGTGCATACGGCCAAAGCCCGCTTTGCCATGGTCTTTCAAAATGCTGCCCTGTTGGACTCCTTTACTATCTATCAGAACGTAGCTCTCCCCCTCTACGAACGTGGGCAACTGTCTGAGCAAGAAATTGAAGAGAAGGTGGATTTCTGCTTGGATAAAGTTGGGCTTGGACACACTAAAAATATGGTGCCTTCTGAACTGAGCGGAGGCATGAGAAAGAGAATCGGTATAGCCCGGGCTTTGGTTTATGACCCTCAGTATATCATCTTCGATGAGCCAATCAGTGGCCTGGATCCCATCACAGCCAAGGAGATAGTGTATTACATTGCTCAGATTGCCTCTGAACGCAAGGTGTCGGTGATCACGATTACACATGATATAAGGGATTTGGATCAGATCGCAGATCTGGTGCTGTTTATCAACGAAGGTGAAGCAAGATTCTTTGGCAGGATAGGCGAGCTATGGCAAAGCCAGGATCCGTTGATCAGGGATTTCTTGGCCTAAATGAGTCATCCAATGATCAATAAGAGGCTCTGGCTGGGCTTTCTGATCGCAACTGCCTGTGTGATCTACGTGTTGGAGAGCCTGATAATGCGGGTCTTGCCTCTGCCTTTTATCCGCCTGGGATTATCCAATATCATTGTGCTATACCTACTCTTTCAGGGTAAGTTTTGGACTGCAATGCTGGTTAATCTGGCAAAGACAGTCATAGGCGGGATCTTCACATTTACTCTGATCAATCCGGGTACTGTCCTGTCCCTCTTGGGAGGAATGGCAGCTATCCTATTGATGTATATAGCCAAAAGCTCCCGGGCAGGCTTTTCCATATATGGTATAAGTGTGCTAGGAGCAGTTGGACACAACCTGATGCAACTAATCGTAGTTAAGTATTGGATTATCCCGTCGGTTAACGTTTTTGTGTTGACACCAATACTGGTTTTGCTTGGAATGGTCAGCGGGATGATCATTGCCTACCTTACGATCATCTTTGAAGATAAAATCAAGGAATTAAGGCTTGATGAGCATGAATAGAATTAACAAAGACAAATGGAAAGCAATCCTCAAGTGGGGGGGCATTGCAGCTTGCATATTGACTGGTCTGGTGATGGGGCTTTTCTGGTTCTATCAGGATGACTTGCCTCCAACCAGCGAGCTGAGGAACTTCACACTTCGCACTGGCAGCGAGGTCTATGATGCCAATGGAAAGATGATCTATCTCTATGCTTTTGAAAAGAGGAAGCTGGTCTCATTAAAAGAGCTCCCTCCCTATCTGATCGATGCTTTACTGGTGACGGAAGACAAGTATTTTTATCATCACTTTGGTATCGATATCATAGGTAATATCCGGGCAGTCGTGATAGATCTGGTGAGGATGGATTTCTCACAAGGAGCCAGCACTATCACTCAGCAGATGGCCAGAAATATGTTCCTAACCTTGGACAAGAAGATCTCCCGCAAGATCAAGGAAGTCATCTTGGCGATCAGAATTGAGCAGAACTTCACCAAGGAAGAGATCCTGGAGATTTACTTCAATAAAATATTCTGGGGTGGGCAGATACATGGCTTGGAAACAGCCTCTCTCTATTACTTTGGCAAGCATGCCAGGGAACTGAGTATCCCTGAATCTGCCTTGCTGGTGGGTATGATCCAAAGGCCAAACTACTACAATCCTACTGCCAATCCTGAACGTGCCATGGAGCGGAGAAACAATGTCCTCAAGCGTATGTTCAAGAGCAAGAAGATCACCCAGGAAGAATATGATATAGCAATAGCCACTCCCCTGATCACAGATCCTTCCGGCATGCAGCGCTTTGCCAATGATTACTTTATCGAACATATCAGATTGCAGCTTGAACGCAAGTATGGCACAGACAAGCTCTTTGAGGGTGGACTAAAGATCTATACCACTCTGGATCCGGACTTATCAGCCTATGCTGATTCAACCCTGAATGCCTACCTTAGACGGATCGAAAACTCCCGGGGATTCCGCAATAGATACGATCAAGTTCCCAGAAGCGCTGTGGATATCGACACCAAGTACTTGCAAGGTGGATTGGTACTGATTGAAAATGCCACTGGTGAGGTTCGGGCAATGATCGGAGGCCGAAACTTCGTACATAGCAAGTTTAACCGCATGACTCAAGCCAGGCGGCAACCCGGCTCATCCATCAAGCCGGTCTATTATACTCTTGCTGTCGAGAAAGGCTACACTCCAGCAACTATCATAAACGACTCTCCCATCACGATAGGAGAAGGTGAAGAGAGCTGGACACCGAAGAACTTCTCCCGCAGCTACTATGGCTTTACCAGGATGAGAGTAGCATTGCAGCATTCTTACAACGTCTGGGCAGTCAAATGCGCCATGGATATAGGCTTGGATACGATGAGCGAAGCTTTCTCCCGCTTTGGAGTCGGATCCAGCGTTACAGATTTTTCTGCTGCCCTGGGTTCCTATGAAGTGGTGCCTATCCGCCATATCGCCGGCTATACAGCTTTTGCCAATGGTGGACAGCGGGTTGTTCCCATGTTCATCACTAAAGTGGAAGATGAAAGAGGCAAGGTGCTGGAACGCTTCTCCCCGCAAAGAGTTAGAGTATGCAGCCCGGAAGTGGCTTATTTAATGACCAGTATGCTCCAGAGCGTAGTCAATGCAGGGACTGGTGGACCAGCCCGGCAAAACTATTACTGGGATGCTGCGGGTAAAACGGGTACTTCTGAAGATCATAGAGACGCCTGGTTCATTGGTTTTAACCGTAAATTTACTCTTGGGATCTGGATTGGTTACGATAGCAATACCGCCATGCAAGCCAGCGGAGGCAGTTCTCCAGTGGCCACCCCAGTTTGGGGCTCAATCATGACCAGAGCAGTGAGGAACGATAATAATCGAAAGTTGCCTGCGGCAAGTGATTCCAGGTACAACTTCGTCCGTCCTGAGACTATAGTTTCCAGAGAGATTAATCCCAGGACAGGCTTTACTGTGGAATCCGGGGGTATCACAGAAGTCTTTATCGAGGATAATGTTCCACCAGCCCTGTCAGATACTCTCAGTATGAATTTTTACCCCACAAGCTACGGTTTTCAGGATCAACTGGAACCCGGACGCAGGGATAGAGGCTCAAGAGAATGACACTCAAGACCAGCCTTTACTACCTGCTTCTGGCTCTGACTTCCGGAGGCTTCTTCACCTATGTTTACTTCTGTATCCGCTTTTACTTTGGCTACAAGAACTATAAAGCCGAGCCCTCCTATCAGAAGCCCACAGTTTCTGTGATCATCGTTGCCAGAAATGAAGAACACAACCTCAGAAAGCTGCTTCTGGCGCTGGTGAACCAGACCTATCCAAAAGGGCTGTATGAAATCATTGTATCAGACGATGGCTCTGAAGATGAAACCGAAGCGCTGTTGGCTCAGTATGCTGGCAATGAGGTTTCTGTGCGTTACATGAAAGTCCTGGGAAGAGAGAAAGCTATTTCTCCCAAGAAACAGGCTTTGGAGAAGGCAGTGCTCGCCAGCCAGGGAGAGATAATCCTCACAACCGATGCCGATTGCCTGGTACCACCCACTTGGATAGAACGCATGGTTGGTGCCTTCAGCCCAGGGGTGTCCATGGTAGCAGGATACTCCCGCACACTACTCAAGGATTGGAGCAAAGAGTCCATCCTTCACAAGTATGAGCACTTTGATTTTGCTGCTACCTATATGGTTCTAGGTGGTGGCTATACTATCGGCAGGAGCTGGGCTTGCATCGGGCAAAACCTGGCATACAAGCGTGAAGCTTTCAATGATGTGGATGGGTTTAACCAGATTCGGCATCTTTTATCCGGAGACGACGTAAACCTGATGCAGGTGATGCGAAGGAAAGGACACAAGATTATCTTTAACTTCGACCCCAAAAGCTTCGTACACACTTATCCCGTTAATAGTTGGAGGCAGCTGCTCAATCAGCGAAGCCGCTGGGCTTCCAATATGAAGTATCAGCTCCACTTTGATCCGGAGTTCTTCTTCATTCTACTCTCAATGGGTTTGATGTATTGGGGTGGAGTGATCATGTTTATCTTCAATTGGAAGCTGGCTCTTGGCATCCTGGCTTTCAGGTGGTTGATAGAGAACATATTCTTCGGATACACACGCAGCCGCTTTGGAGTTACATCCGAGATGACTTGGTTCTACCCCATCTGGTTCATGATCCAGACCTTCTTCCTCAGTTTTACCATGCTGATGGGGCAGTTTGACCTCTTCAGTTGGCATGGAAAGAAACCTTATAGCAGGAGTACCAGCAATGAAGCTGCTACTATTTGAAGACCAACGTTCAGATTTCTTCCCCATTTGCCAGACCCGTATCGTGGGAGACTTGCGTTGCGGGATACTCAAGCTCCGCCAAAGGCTGGAAGCTTCTTTCCCGGCTGATGAGCTGGCTTACCTGGTAGATAATGACTTGGTAGAGCTTTACTGCGAAAGACATCCTGATTGGGAGATCAACCCAAAGACTGAAGAAGATACTCTCTACCTAAATACAAGGCTGCGTTTCACCGCAGCTATGCAAACTGAGATTCAAACCCTCAAGCCGGGTCATGCCCTGCTTGAAGACCACAGCCTGATCGCTTTACGAGCTTCTGGAGGTCAACACCTCAGCTTTGACCAGGATGAGCTGCAGAACTCAGGCATAATGTGCCACCACAGTGCACAGGCAAATGCTTTGTATAGACAGCTTTCAGATCTTATTCATGACAACGACAGGCTTCTGCGTTATGATTTTGAGCAGTTCTTCCATGACAAAGATAACTTCTTCGAGACAGAGCCAGGTGTCACCATTCTTAACCCCTACAACGTCTGGTTAGGAGAGGATGTGGATCTGAAGCCTGGAGTGATTATAGATGCTTCCGATGGCCCTGTAGTGATCGATGAAGAAGCTGTTGTCATGCACAATAGCGTTATCATCGGCCCTTGCTACATAGGCAAACGCAGCGTAATTAAGATTAATGCCAAGATCTACCAATCCTGTAGTATCGGCCCGGTCTGCAAAATAGGTGGCGAAGTGGAAGGTAGCATCATCCAAGCTTACTCAAACAAGCAGCACGACGGCTTTCTTGGCCATGCATACTTGGGAGAATGGGTCAATATCGGTGCTGATACAAACAATAGCGATCTGAAAAATACCTATAAGAACGTGGCAATCTATAATTACACAACAAAAAACAAGATTGACAGCGGTACCCAGTTCATGGGTTGTCTGATCGGCGATCACGTGAAACTCGGGATCAATTCCACGATCAACACCGGTGCCGTGATCGGTTTGGGCTCCAATCTCTGGGGTAGGAACCTGATATCCGACTACATCCCCGAGTTTTCCTGGGGAGAAGCAGGTTCCCTCGTCCGTTACAGAATAGAAGATTTTATCCAGACTGCCGCAACAGTAAAAGCGCGGCGCAAACTGAAGCTGGGAGAAGCAGAGATAGCTCTGTTTCAGCGGCTCTTTGCTTCAGGGTTACTATAGCTTTTTCTTAGGCCCCTCTTTTTTGGGCTTGAGTGATATAAGGAGACAAGTGTGAACGAATATATAGAAGTAGAGTTCCGTTCCGGGAGACTGGGTTATTTCAAGAATGAATCCGGCCTGGCTATCGGACCCGAAGAACTTGTGATAGTCGAAGTTGAACGGGGTGAAGATATCGCCCAGGTGGTTCATATGGCAGTTCCTGCCTCTGAGATCAACGAAGCAATATCCAAAACCAAGCTGCTCAATATCCGCAGAATAGCCACCGAAGAAGATATTAGCAAGCTCCAGCATCTGGGACAAGAGGAAGAAAAAGCATCTGCTACCTTTCTGGAGATCCTGGAACGCTATCCTTTCGAGATGAAACTGATCGAAACAGTATATCAGTTTGACGGCAATAAGCTCACGTTCTTCTTCACTGCCGATGGCAGGATAGACTTCCGGCAGTTTGTACGTGAACTGGCCTTACTCTTCAAGACCAGAATAGAGCTTCATCAAACCACAGGTAGAGATGAAGCCAAGCGTCTGGGTGGCTTTGGCATGTGTGGCCTGAACTACTGCTGTGGAAGCTTTCTGAAACGTTTCAATCAAGTTACTATCAAGATGGCCAAAGACCAGAATCTGGCAGGCAACCTCTCCAAGATCTCCGGACCCTGCGGTCGTCTGCTCTGTTGCCTGAATTTCGAAGAAGATTTCTACATAGAAGAAGCCAAGGACTACCCTCTGGTGGGCACCTGCGTGAAGCTAAAGGGAATCAAAATGATAGTCTTCAAGTGCGACATCATCAATCACAAGATCATCTTGGCCAGTGACAATTCTGAGCTTCTCGAGATTGACCAGGAGCAATTTAAAGATCTCGAGATCATCAGCGTGCCACAAGTGGAGCAGTGTTGAGACACATCTACGCTGTCAATCCCGAAGTCTTCACAAGCTCCCTACAAGGCCATTTCCCGGCCTATCGGGCAAAGCAGGTGCTGGATTGGCTCTACAAGAAGTGCATCTCTAGTCCGGATCACATGACCAATCTACCAGTGGATCTAAAAGAACACCTCAGAACCAGCTTCTCTTGGGATATGCCGGAAATCGACGCCCGCATGGTTTCCAGCGACGGCACCATCAAATATCGCCTCAAGCTGAGTGACGAATCCCTGATCGAATGCGTGATGATCCCCGAAGGTAAGAAGCGAACTCTCTGCGTTTCCTCTCAGGCTGGTTGTTCCCGTGGCTGCAAGTTCTGCGCCACAGCCGCACTGAAACTCAAACGTAATCTTGAAACCAGTGAGATTATCGCCCAAGTGATGATTGTCTCCCAGGAGCTGTATCCCCAGCGACTCACCAATCTCGTTTTCATGGGCATGGGTGAACCCTTGGATAATCTGGATAATGTCCTGGATGCTTTGAAGATTTTGCAGGACGAGCAAGCTCTCAGTTTCTCTCCCCGCAGGACTACTATCTCCACCTGTGGCGTCGTACCTGGCATCAAGAAACTGGCAGAAAGCGGGATAAAGACCAAGCTGGCAGTATCTCTGAATTCTGCTATCGAAGAGAAGCGTCAACAGATCATGCCTGTGAGCAAGCAGTATCCGCTCAATGAGCTCAAGCAAGCCCTTTTCTACTTCCGTCGCAAAACCAATTTTCGCATCACCTTTGAATACATCCTGATCCCGGAGTTTAATATGAGTATTGCAGATATCAAAGCTCTGGGACGCTTTGTGGATGACCTCAGTTCCAAGATCAATTTTATCCCAATGAATCCGATCTCAGGCGCTGAGTGGCGCGCTCCCAATCCAGCAGAGATCGATCTCTTCATGCAAAAGGCTCAAGGAATCCGTCAGGCCATCACACTGCGAAAAAGCAGAGGCAAAGACATCCTGGGAGCCTGCGGACAATTAGTAGCTCAAAAAGGAGAAAACCATGAGAACAGCAGCACAAATCGCCCGTGAACTGTTTGGCGATTCACATCCCTGCGCCTGTGGCGGAGGTCACGAGATCTGCCTGAAGTGCAATGTCTGTCGGGCTCATGAGCCGGACAGGTTGTTTTCCCCCTCCGATGGTCTCGCCTCTGCGATCGATGCCACTATCCTGAAAGCAGATGCCAAAGAAGAAGACATCAGAGCTCTTTGCAATATGGCAAACCATTATCGCACTGCTTCGGTTTGCATCAATTCCCAGTTCATAGAATTGATCAACAAGCTGTTGGAAGATTCTGTCCGCAGTTGCACAGTGATCAATTTCCCCTTGGGAGCCGGTTCTGTGGAAGCCATCTCCGGCGAAGCCAAAGCTGTGATCCTGGCAGGGGTGGATGAAGTGGATATGGTGCAAAACCTTGCTGCGCTCCGCTCTGGGCAGATCGAAACAGCCTATGAGAGCATCCTGAGAGTCGCCGAAGAGTGCCAGAACCAGACTGTTCTGCTCAAAGTCATCCTCGAAACCTGCTTCCTGGATCGAGAGCAGATAATCGTGAGCTGCCTCCTGGCCAAAAAAGCCGGAGCCCACTTTGTAAAAACTTCCACCGGTTTTGGCTCAGCCGGAGCCACCGAGGAACACATCGCCTTGATGCGGGAAGTTGTTGGCCCCAAGCTGGGCGTGAAAGCTTCCGGCGGAGTGAGAACCAAAGAACAAGCTCTTGCCATGATAGCAGCAGGAGCAAACCGGATTGGAGCCTCCAACGCTGCAGCCATAGTCGAAGACTAATCCTAGCTATACTTCCCCGGGGAAGCCATCCTCCCCATCGCCAATAAAAGGATAGAAATGAAAGTTACCGTCGCCGGATTCAATATAGATAAGAGCTTGATAGACCGCTTGGACAGCCCGCTGGCCACTCCGGAGGTCATCTCCGCTGCCTATGCCCGAATCAGCCGCAGCAGCAAGTCTGTCACAGACTTGCGTCAGGAAGCACTTCTTGAGATAGATAAAGCCCGCAAATCCAATCAGAATATTATCTTTGAGATGGGACACTCCTCCATCGCCGAACACGCCGTTTTCAACCTGGATATTATTGATGTATCCCGCCTGCTCTCAGACACCATAGAGTCCATACGTATTGCCTCATTCACAGAAAAGTCCCAACGCTATGTTACTCTCAAGCATGACTATGTGATTCCCTCAGAGCTGATTGATCATCCCTTGGATGAAAGCTACAAAGGCTTTGTACAAAAGCTATTTGCCGAGTATCAGTTCTGCTTTGAAGCCCTGAAATATAACTATAGCCAGACTCACCCAGAGCTCTCCAGGCGCGACCTGGAAGGCAAAGCCAAAGAAGATGCACGCTACATCCTTCCCCTTGCCACCAAGACTCAGATGGGACTGACTATCAATGCCAGAAGCCTGGAAAACCTCCTGCGCCGCCTCGATGCTAATCCGCTGGCAGAAGCAAAGGAATTGCACAAGGAACTGAGCTCAAAACTGAGCTCCATCAGCCCCTCTCTCCTGCGCTACACCACCTCCGATACTTTCAACTGCAAACCTTTGGATAGTGAGTGGTTAACAGATCTGCCCCATGAGGAGATCAAAGAGCTAAGCCTGCTGGACCACAGTTCGGATCCCGATGACAGAATTCTGGCTGCCATGCTCTATCCCGAAAGCTCCCTCTCCTTTGAGAGCTGCTTAAACAGAGTGAAAGCACTTCCCCAAGCTGATAAAGATAACTTGTGGCAACAAGTCTGGTGCGGGATGAATGCCTGGCACAAGGTCTCCAGAGCATTTGAGCAGGCCGAGCTCAGCTTTGAATGCACAATGTCCGAAAGTTGCTGGGCTCAGTTCAAACGTCACCGCCTGAGCAGCATGCAAAAGAGCATCAAGTGCTGTTCATCTCCTTTGATTATCCCTGAAGCAATCCGAGAACTGGGTAGAGAAAGCATTTGGCAAGAGCTTTGGCAACAAAGCCAAACCCTCGGCTCAAACCTGGAGCAGATCAAGCCCGGCCTGGGCTCCTACCTCCGTTTAAACCTGGACAGGATAAAAGTGCTGGTAAAGATGAATTTCAGGGAGCTCTATCACTTCGTTCGGCTCCGCAGCGATGAACATGCCCAATGGGAGATCCGTCAGCTCTCGCAAAGACTGGCGCAGGAGGTAAAACCCATTGCCCCTCTGGCCCTGCGAGAACTCTGCGGTAAAAGCGAATATTCGCAAAAGCATTGACAGATTAGCAGCGTTTTAGATTTATGCAATCACAAATATGCGTCCCTGTAGCTCAGCTGGATAGAGTGGCACCCTCCGAAGGTGAAGGTCAGGCGTTCGAATCGCCTCAGGGACGCCATATTTTTACTCATCTGTATGCCAACTGAAGTACTCGCCACCCTCGACCAGATCGGTTACCAGATTGGTGACAAAACCATCCTCTCCGAAGTATCCTTGGGTATCCATGCTCAGGATAAGATTGGCATAGTAGGCATCAATGGCAGCGGTAAAACCACCCTGCTCAGGCTCTTAAGCGCTCAGATATCCCCCAGCACCGGCTCCATTACTCTGCGAAAAAACATCAAGCTGGGTTATCTGATGCAGGATGCCGAGATTGACCAACAGCAGAGCTCTCTGGCCTTCATGCTGGCTCATAAACCCGATGAACTGGAAGAACACCATTGCAAAGCTATGCTCTCCACCCTGGGTTTGGCTGAATACGACAAGAAAATTGCCTATCTTTCCGGAGGTCAGAGGCGTAAGCTCGATCTCGCCCGGGTTCTGGTGCAGAGCCCTGATCTTCTGATCCTGGATGAACCCACCAACCATCTGGATCTGGATAGCATCGAATGGCTGCAGGAATATCTGGCTCAGGAAAAAATCACTGTGATCTTTGTGACTCACGACCGCTATTTCCTGGATTCTGTCTGCAACCGGATTCTGGAGCTGGAAAACAGCCATGCCTACATTTATGAAGGCAATTACACAGAGTACATCCGTGGTAAGATCCTGCGTGCCACAGACCTGCAGCGCAAAGAGACACGGCGCCAGGCTCAGCTCAAGAAAGAGCTGGATTGGCTGGGACGTGGAGCCAAAGCCCGGAGTAGTAAACCCAAGAACCACATCGACCGGGTGATGGAACTGCAAAGTAAGAGCTACCTCATTTCCAATGCCGAGCTGGAAATATCCTTCCAGACAGATCGTCTGGGCAAGACCATCCTGGAGCTCCACAAACTCACAAAAAGCTTGGGCGGTAAAGAACTCTTCTACGGTTTGGATCACAATTTCCAGGCCAAAGAACGGATCGGTATCATCGGCCCCAATGGCTGCGGCAAGACCAGCCTGCTGAAGCTCATCTCCGGCGAGCTTGAACCAGATCTGGGCAGCATCAAAGTGGGAGTGAACACTCATTTTGCCTATTACAGGCAAGAAGAAGACAGCTTTGACCCCAAGCTCAGCGTCTATGACTACATTGCCCAATACGCTGAAGTGATCAAAACCAAAGACGGCACCAAGTTCACAGCAGCAGAGATGCTGCAACGCTTCCTCTTTGATGGCAAAATGCAGCAATCCAAGCTCAGTTCGCTCTCCGGCGGCGAAAGGAAGCGACTCTTTCTGCTCAAATCCCTGATCTTTGGAGCCAATTTCATCATCCTCGACGAACCTACCAACGATTTGGACATCAGGACACTGGAGATCCTGGAAGACTATCTGGACGCCTTTGATGGCTGCCTTGTGATTGTCTCCCACGATCGCTTCTTTCTGGATCGTACGGTGGATTATCTCTTCATCTTCGAACCCAGTGGCATCCGGAAGTTCCCAGGCAACTATTCCGACTATTTGCTAGTGCACCGCTTTGAAAAAGAAGAGAAGGAAGAAAAGGCTCAGGATCTGCGGCCTCAGAGGGTGCAGACCAAGCTTAGCTACAAAGAACAGCGGGAATTGAACGAGCTGGAGACCCAGATTAGTGGCACTGAGCAGGAAATCCAAGCTTTGGAAGACAAATTGGAGCATCACGCTGCTCAACTCAGCCACGAAGAATTTGGCACTATCAGCACCCGTCTCAGCGAGCTTGGTTCTCTGCATGAAAGCCTTATGGAACGCTGGTTTGAGCTCTCTGATAAGTTCTAAACAAGCCTATCCCTGTTCTAGCCCTAGTTTAATCTTGACGGCTTACGATCATCCGGCTACAATGTTCCAATATTATTCATCCTGAGAGGAGAATCCAGATGATGCACAAGATCTCAAACCTGATTATTTTGTCTGTGCTATAAGCGCTGTTTTTAGCAAAGGAGAAACCTTGAAAAGCTATAGAGTATTCCAGATCTGTTTGATCCTGTTGTTGCTAGGCATGATATCCGGCTGTGCCGCTGGTAACTCCCGAAAGCGAGCCACGGCACGGGCCCAAGAGGAAGAGGCAGCCGCCACACCTGAAGATGCCGAAGGTGGAGGCAGCCTGTCCTGGGAAGAAAAGGAGAATCAGAACAGCGACAGATGACGAGTGGTCATTGGAGTTGGGACGTTTGGGGTGGAATTCTCCAGGTTTCCACAAAGGCCGAAGGCCTTTCAATTAGGC
>JAEZUG010000033.1 GCA_023421135.1 Candidatus Cloacimonadota bacterium
GTTTACATGGGTGTCACATGGGTGTCACATGGGTGTCTCATGGGTGTCGTATCAGTTGGTCAGTTATAGTCATGCAAGGCTGTATGTCTCCAGAGCGTTTGGTCTAGAAATTGGTGAGCAAACAGCATAGGGAATTGCTGATAATACAGCCTTAAGTAAGTACAATCGATGGCACTTGCTCAAAAAGAATGGAACAGCTTCTCTCCTCGCGAGCAGTGTTTCTCACTCATTCACGGGCTTATGATGAAAAATATCTTGACGAACTGGACGTATAGTAAGAATAGTAAAACTATAGATTCTGTATGGAAACATCTACTCATGAGTAAGATCGTGTTTACACACCAATGATCAAAGTGAGGTTGAGTGAAAAAGATATTATGCTTTGTTTGGCTGCTACTACCATGTTTAATATTTGGTCTCATTCGTACCGTGAAACAGGATGGCAGTGGTGATTATGATGCTATCCAGTCGGCTTTGAATGCCTGTAGCACCGGTGACACAGTTCTTGTTTATCCTGGATTATACTTCGGTATTCTGACGGTAACTACAGACGATATCAGCCTCATCAGCCAGGAAGCCGTAACCGGAGATCCAGCCTATGTGGACTCGACCATTATTGACGCTGCGCAGCAGGGATCTGCCCTAAGAATAGAACAAGACGTGAGCAATGCGTATATCAGAGGCTTCTCCTTAACAAATGCTACAGGGCCAGGGATTATGGTGTATGAGTCCTCTGCCAGATTAGTCAACTGCAAGGTCTTCGATTGCTATTCATCTAATGGGGCAGGGGTCTATATCTGTGGCTCAACGGTCTTTTTATCCGGGCTGGAAATCTTTGCAAACAGAGCATATATCTCCGGAGGCGGTCTCTATACCTACGAGCCTAACAACATTGAAAACCACATAACCTTTGATCAGGATAATCGCTGTTCCATATATAATAACCGGGCCAGAAGCGGACAGGATATCTGCATCAATCTTGCCTCCGGTGACTTAACGATATATCTGGACATGTTCTCTGTTGCTACTCCCACGAGCTACTATGCCATTTTGAACCCCTCGGGACTGGAACCTCTTGATCTGCAAATAGACTTTCAGAGTGTTCACCATGATGAGATTGATTGTGATCTGTATGTTGCCACAGACGGTGATGATGCCAACGACGGTTTGAGCCCTTCGACGCCGCTTTGTACCATCAGCGAGGCCATCTACAGAATAGCCGCTGATAGTCTAAACCAGAACACCGTTCATCTTCTTCCCGGTGTTTACTCACAATCAAACAGCAATCAGATTTTCCCCATTGCCTTAAAGAGCTGGACAAAACTAAAGGGGAGTAGCTGGGAAAACACTCAGATTATTGGCAGTCCTCATCCCTTTATCCCAACGGGCTATTTAGGGTCTGATGTAGTGTTTTATGCACAGTCACAGGACTGGTTGAGCATATCAGACCTGGATGTGACAACGGAAAGTACCGATAAGGGTTTAGCCATTGCATGTAGTGACGGAGGTAGCCTTAATCTGCGGAACATCCGGATCCATGATGTCAATCCTGACAGATTTGGGATATTACATCTTACTCTTAGCAGTCAGTACGAAAGTCTTTGGGAAAATGTGATCCTCGAGGACGACTCAGTTTACGATGTATCCTGGGTGACAATCGAAGGAGGCATGTCTGGTAAAATGGTGAATTGTGTGTTCCGGGATGCAGTTCAGACTCTCCAATCACAATTCAACTCGGCTCCATCTCTGATTTATATAGTTGGAGATGATCACCTGAGCTTCGAGAACTGTACTTTCTGCAACCTGGCTGTCAATACCTGCAGTACTAGAGTGATTCACATCGCTGGAGTCCAGGCCCCTCAACAAAATAGCTCATTTAGCTTTAAAAACTGCATGTTTAGCAATCTTTACTCTTCTAGCACCATCATGAGTCTTGGGTCCAGGAATGATCCTTCGATAGTTTTTACCAATTGCACTTTCGGAGGAAGCATTAGTGGTAGCCCCAGCTTAAGCCTCCGGGGAAATGCAGACATTACCAACTGCATTTTATACAACAATTCAAGTGTCCAGATTAGTATATTCTCTTCCAGTAGCGAAGATCAGGTTCATACCTTGAATATCGATTACTCATTGATAAAGGGAGGTTTGAATGGTCTATCTCAAAGCACGGATGCTATAATTGTTTATAACCCCACAAACTACAATCTTGATCCCCTTTTCCGTGGGGGAGCGGATTACCTGGATCCTCTGTATTATAGCCTTGCTGCCGATTCTCCCTGCATAAATTCAGGGACTCCGGATACTTTGGGTCTGTTCCTGCCGGCTTATGATCTGGCAGGGAATCTACGGGTATGGTCAAACAGGATTGATTTGGGGTGTTATGAATATGGCTCTCAATCTGGTTCTGCAAATCATGATCACACTACTCCAGCTCTCTCAGAGTATAGCTTTACTGCTTATCCCAACCCTTTCAGGATGTCCACCCGCTTTGATATCTCATTCCCTCAGGATTGGACTTCTGGCAAGAAAAACGATGATGTATGCTTGGTTATCTATAATATCAGAGGACAGATGATTCGTAGGATCGAGCTTGATCAGGAGTTGATCGATGAACAGATTGCTGTTTGGGATGGTCGTGACGATCGGCACAAAGAATGCTCAAGCGGCATCTACTTTGCTAATCTGGAGCATGTGGGTAGAACTGTCTTTAGCCGGAAGCTCACTCTTATCAGGCAATAGTAAGCCTCAGTAGATAGGCACAATTCTCAAGCTCAATATGTTGGTTTAATTTGGCCTTGACAACAAAGCTAGGATATAAACAACTAAACCAAATGAAAATATGAGTCTGAAACATCCTTGTTGGGGATCGTTCCGGCCAATCTAGAGGAGAACATATGTATTGTACCAATTGCGGTAATCAGGTGGATGCCAATGCCGTTGCTTGTTTGAATTGTGGTGCCAATCCCAGAGCTCAACGGAAGTTCTGTGGCAATTGCGGAAGCTTAGTTGGAGAGCAGGCTGTGGTCTGCACCAGTTGTGGAGTAGCTTTGGGTGGAAATACTGCCAGGCTCGGGACTATGGCTCCTGATCAGAAAGAGTGGTTAACTACTCTCTTGCTCTGTATTTTCCTGGGTGGCCTTGGTGTCCACCGCTTCTACACTGGTCACACAGGCATTGGGTTGATCCAGCTCTTCACTGGGGGTGGTTGTGGAATATGGTGGATTATAGACCTGATCTCGATAGTTACCGGTAGTTATCTTGATGCAACGGGAAAGCCTCTCTACAAGAATCAATAAGCTACTCCCTGATTTACTGGTAATCATACTGTTGGCGGCAGCGCTGCTATATCTGGCAATGGTGCCGCCTGCAGAGCTTGGATTTGGGCGGGATATTTGTCTCATTAAGAGCATAACCCACCGAGCCTGTCCCGGCTGTGGTATGACCCGCGCCTTTTCTGCCCTGCTGCATGGCGATTTGCAACAAGCTATTCAGTTCAATCCTTTCATTATTATTGTAGCACCGATTCTGGCATATCTGATCACGCAGAAGATATCCAGGTTTGTATCCGTCGTTCTGAGCTTATCAAGCTTCCAGCCCGGAACCAAAGTACCAAACAACTAAGATAAGGAGATTTAGTATGTTCTGCAACAACTGTGGCAAACAAATTGATGACAATGCCGTTGTTTGTATTCATTGCGGTGTTCCTACCAAGACCGGTCCTACCATGGGTGGATCTGCCCTGGATGGGAAGCTGGGCTGCCTGATGGGTGGCTTGTGTTTCCTCTTTCCCATTGTGGGATTGATCCTCTACCTGGTCTGGAATTCCACCATGCCCATGAAGGCCAAGGAAGCCGGAAAGTGGGCGCTGATTGGCTTTGGAGTTTCCATTGCCTTCTCAATCCTTTACTATGTGGCTTTTGCCGGCATGATCGCTTCCGGGATGAGCACTGGCTACTATTGATCAAGGTAGTAAAAACCAGTTATTCACCCTCCCAGTTCGGGAGGGTTTTTTATCTCCGCCAATCTGAGGAAATCTTTCCACAACCGTCTATATCAGAACATAACAAACTACTTGCCAGAAATCCCGGGATCACATAGACTCACCGAAATAGAAAACCTAACGGGAGACGAAAATGAGAAGAAGCTTACTCGTAATGACTATTTTGCTATTTGGCACCCTGCTGCTGGCCACAAATCTGGATGATGAGCTCAGGAATATCTATTCACAAAGCGAGATTACGGAGCATGAAGACGATACTGTGCTGATGGGAGATGGCTACCTGGAAGATGAAAGCAGTGCCTATGAATACGTGGCTGTGTGTTGCATGATGATCCTCTATGCCAGAGAAGGCTGGGAAGACTTCAGTTCCTCCAATTCCTGGGTCAATAGGATTGATTCTGTGGCTGCTGCCTGGACTACTGAGTATCAGGATTTTGTGGTGGAAATGCCCATCTATGAGATAAGGAACCAGTTTGAAGATGCCGGTGATGAGTATGACAGTGCTGAAGAGATCCTTGATGCCATCAGGAGCTATGTTGAGTATCACGGAGACGTGAGTCCCCTGTCCATGTGGTAAAAGTTTATTATTGCTTGTGGCGCTTCTCAAAGCGCCACAAGGCTATTTCTCAAGTAGTATCATCAGCCAGTAGGGTTTTGGTTTGCTCAATATCTGATTCAGTAAATTGCAGGTTTTGGAGATAAGATTAGATTTCTGAATGTAGGAGCTGCCGTTGCAAGAGGGACAGAGCACGGGAGCTACAGGGTGATAATACTGCCCACCCAGAGTGTTTTTAATCCATAGTAGGAAGGGATTAAAATCTCTGTTCATCGGCCCAAAACGTAGGGCTCGTTTCACCTTATACTCAGGGAAATAGGAGGCCAGAACATCCGGGGTGAAACAATGCAAATGGCCATAGGCATGGTAGGTCGTCTTACAGGAGGCACACTTCACCATCGTCGCAGCAAGCTGTTCCTGGTTCGGAACGGATATCAGGATTTGTCTGCGGGAGATTCTCTTCATTTCAGACACTGCTTTCTGCAAATCTTCAGAGGATAGATGCTCCAGCATCTCACTACTGAAGACCAGATCAAAGCTCTGATCCGGCACGGGGATTTCTGTGGCTGAGCATTGTATCTTCTTGCAGGTAACAGCCTTCAAGGCAGTTTCAGAAATATCAATCCCGGTCACATCATAGTCCTGAGCCAGGGCATTGCAGATAATCCCATTGCCACAGCCAATGTCTATTATGTTGTGGACATTCTGCGGAATCCATTTCTTGATTACTTTCAGCTTCTCTGTGATCTGACCACCTGTGTCATAATCTATCCAAACGTCATCGTGTATCTGGGGCATAGTCCTCTCTTGTAAGTTGCATTTCTCTCCGGGAATTCCAAAACAAGGGGAGATTCCTGGATCCCGATACCTGGCCATTGGCACACGGTACAGACAGAGACATCTGTTCCGCCTTGTGCTATCCGTCAAGCTATTCTTGAGCCAATGCTCCCTTATTCAGAAGAAACTTCAGGCTCCCTCAGATCTGCTGCGTTAGAGATTCCCATCCTTTCACCTGGGGTATTAGTTGTGCCTCCACTGCCGCTTTGAGGCTGATGCAGGGAAGCGCTTCGGCGTAGATCTGTTCACGAGTGAGGGTGGCGAGGTTCACTGTCTGGGGATAAGCCTTTTGCAGATCAAAGAGCATTTTCTTGTAGGCACAATACCAGTTTCTAAATTGCTTATCCCGCGTTCCATACTTGCCGTTATGGGCTTGGATGTACTTCTTCCAGTCCTGGATATAAGCTTCTGAGGGTTTTAAGCTCTTGAGGTTTTGCTGAATAGCGCTGAACGCCCTATTACTCTCTGATAAAGCAGGAGAGCTGTACTCCCGGGCATAACACAATCCTGATGCCCTGTGATAGCAATACACTATATCGCGTTTCCTGCCGCTGTAAGCGCCGATACCGCTATTGATTCTGACCTTCATGATGTCTCCTTGGTTAGTTAGTGATGCTAAGATTGTATAAGTAACAATTATGTCAAGAGGAATAAGCAAGGGATCTACGGGTGAACTAGCTAAAGTTATGCGCATTAAACGATTGATTGTATTAGCGTCACTAAACGCTGCTCTGGAGTTTAATCTTGACTTAAGCTCTGTCTGAAAGAATAGCCGCGCAGATTAGTCCAGTTAGGGACGATGTTTTAGGTAGTCGTATGAATCTACACCGCATCCAATGAGATCCGTAGGAACGGCATCTCAAGTGCATAATACATATATCATTGAGAAAAGCGTATCTAAAATGCGTTCCTATGTAACTAATCCTGTTTCTTTTTCAGGTCGTGGTGATATTCTCAGGATCGATCTATCCTTCATGAAGAGTTCGGAGCTGCAGGCTGGGGTGGAGATCTATAACCTCCGTGGGCAACAGGTCGCACGGAGGGAAGACCTTCGGATCGAAGCGAGCCTGGAAGGCCCTAACGATACTAGTGAGCGAGCCTCAGCAGGCACTACCTGGGATGGAACTGACAAGAGCGGCCGGGCTCTTGCTCCGGGGCTGTATTTTATCAAAGCCATTGTGGGGCAGAGGGAAGCCGTGACCAAGATGATAGTGTTAGACTAATTCTTGCGTAGTATATCGGGGTGGAGATTCTTCTCAGTAAAACAGGCTTCAGATTCCAACGAGTGTTTTTAAAGCATTACGAAAAAAAGCATTTGACAGAATCGCAAGGATAAAAAAGAGTGGCACTTACTTAGAAATAACGGTTTTACCGTATAGCACAAGTCCCGGAAATTGCAGGGACTTATAGTTCTTTAGGAGGAACAATGTTATCCTTTAATTGGGATACCCCACAGGGGTGTCGCAGCAAGTCCCTTATGGGAACCAAACAAACCTTAAAGCAAACGATGCAGCAGAGCGTCCCATCATACCGGGCGGGGTCTATCCTCGTTTCCGTGTGCCATTTGGGCGCTTTTTGTCTGCTAAGTGGAGGAATCAGTGAGTAAACTCGACAACCGTATTCGAATCAAGTTGAAAGCTTATGACCATCGTTTACTGGATCAATCCGTGGCAGAGATCGTCAAAAGCACCCGTAACACCGGCGCCAAAGTAGTCGGTCCCATTCCCTTGCCCACCGATAAATCAGTTTACACGGTTCTACGTTCACCTCATACTGACAAGAAGTCTCAAGATCAGTTTCAGATGCTTGTTCACAAGAGATTAATCGACATCGTGAATCCCACCCAGCAGACCACAACCGCGCTGAAAAAGCTCAGCCTGCCTGCCGGTGTGCACGTTGAAATCAAAGCCAATACCAGGGGTTAATCATGATCGGACTTATTGGAAAGAAGATTGGAATGACACAGATATTCGACGCCAATGGCAAAGTGATGCCGGTCACGGTGATCCAGGTTGGCCCTTGTCGGGTAGTCTGCAAAAGAACCGCTGAGAAAAATGGTTATGAAGCCTTACAGCTCGGTTACGAAGAAGTAAAAGAGAAGAAGGTCACAAAGCCGCTGCAGGGACATTTCAAAAAGTTCGGCAGCCCGCTTTTCAGATATGTGAGAGAATTTCGTCCATCCTTTGGCCAGGACATCAGCGTTTACAACGAAGGTGATGAGCTCAAGGCCGATCTGTTTGGCGAAAACGAATCCGTTACCGTATCCTCAAAATCCAAAGGCCGTGGTTTCACTGGTGTGATCAAGCGCCATGGTTTTGCCGGTTTTGAACAGAGCCATGGTGTGCATGAAAGCTTCCGTGGTGGTGGTTCAATCGGTCAATGCGCCCAGCCTTCCCGCGTTCTTAAAGGCGTGAAGATGGCAGGACAACACGGTAACGCCAAAGTAACAACCCGTCACCTCAAGGTAGCGAAAGTGGATGCCGAACGCGGACTTATCATGGTCATCGGTGCGGTTCCCGGTCATCGCAACAGCTTGGTGACCATTCATAAAGAGAAGTAAGGGAGAATCTGATGCCTACAGCTATAAAGTTCAACAGCAACGGCGATCGCATTGCCGAGATCGAGCTCCCTGCCAATATCTTTGATGTTGATGTCAATTCACCCAAGGTGCTGCTTCACGAAGTGATCACCATGTATCTTGGCAATCAACGTCAGGGCACTGTTCAGAAGAAGAATCGCGCTATGACGGCTGGTAGTACCAAGAAGCTTTTCAAGCAGAAAGGCACTGGTAATGCCCGTCAGGGTTCACGTCGCACCCCGGTTCGCGTCCATGGTGGAAAAGCTTTTGCTATTTTCCCCAAGGATTGGTATCGCAAGATTCCGCGCACCAAGAAGCGTATGGCCCTCCTGGTGAGCCTCACAGATCGTGCCCGTGATGGCAGGATCTTCATCGTTGAGTCCATGAATTTTGAACAACCCAACACCCAGCAAGCCCGTGAGCTTTTGGGTAAAATCGCTCCTGAGAGAGGACGCAAGCTGGTGATCACCGATGGTAATCACATCCCCACAGTGCGTTCCTTTACAAACCTTCCGGACGTTATGACCGACCGGGCTCAGGACCTGAATGCATACGAAGTCCTCAAAAGCAGCTACATTGTGATGACTGAAGATGCGCTGAAAAAAGTGGAGGAGGTATTCGCGAGATGATACATCCACGTAATATACTGATTGCTCCGCTGATCACAGAAAAAAGCGGATTGCAACAAGAGAGCAACAATACTTATACCTTCAAGGTAAGTATCAATGCCAATAAGATTGAGATCAAGAACGCAGTCGAGAAGATTTTCTCGGTGAAAGTTCTGAATGTAAACACCATCAGGATGTTTGGCAAGCCCAAGAGATTGGGTCGTTACACAGGCCGTCGTCCCGATTGGAAGAAAGCAATTGTTACCCTGAGAAATGGTGACCGAATTGCTGATTTTGAAGTATAAGGGAGATAAGAATGGGAATCAAACATTATAAGCCTACCACTCCGACCCTCCGCTTCAAAACCGGTTACAGCTTCGATGAGCTGACCAAGAATGTTCAGCCTGAGAAGTCCTTGTTGGTGGCAGTCCGCAAATCTGGTGGACGCAACAACCAGGGCAGGATCACCTGCCGTCACCGTGGAGGCGGACACCGTCGCCATTATCGGATCATCGATTTCAAGCGCGATAAAGCTGGTATTCCCGCCAAAGTCGCATCGATCGAATATGATCCCAACCGCACAGCCCGTATCGCACTCCTTCACTATGCTGATGGAGAAAAAAGATATATCATCGCCCCCGAAGGTCTCGCAATCGGTGCCAAAGTTATGTCCGGCCCGGATGCTGAAATCGCTATCGGAAATGCTATCCCGTTAGAGAAGGCCCCGCTTGGTTCTTTTGTTCATAATATCGAGCTGAAGAAAGGTAAGGGTGGCCAGATTGCCCGTAGTGCCGGAACTTATGGTCAAGTTATTGCCAAAGACGGTGACTATGTGCATATCAAGATGCCGTCCAACGACGTACATCTGATTCGCCGCGAATGCCTGGCGACCATTGGTCAGGTATCAAATGGCGATCACAGCCTCATCAAGCTTGGAAAAGCAGGACGCAAACGCTGGATGGGTATCCGTCCCACCGTTCGTGGTGTTGCTATGAACCCAGTCGATCACCCCATGGGTGGTGGTGAAGGTAAATCCAGTGGCGGACGTCACCCGGTTTCACCTTGGGGCAAGCCTGCCAAGGGCGGCAAGACCCGTAAGACCCGTAAGTATTCCGATAAGTATATCGTGAAAGCAGTGAAAAAGAGATAAGGGGAATAAATAATGGCACGTTCAATTAAAAAAGGTCCTTTCATTGACGCTCATCTCCTTAAGAAAGTAGAAGTACTGAATAACGACAGCAAGAAGAATGTGATTAAGACCTGGTCACGCCGCTCCGTTATCACTCCGGCTTTCATCGGCCACACGTTCTCCGTGCACAACGGCCATAAGTTTGTTCCCGTTTATGTCACTGAGAACATGGTAGGACACAAGCTGGGCGAGTTTTCTCCCACCCGTACCTATCGTGGACACAAAGAGAAGAAGAAAAAGGGCAAATAGGAGATAATCAATGGAAGCAACAGCTAAACTTCGTTTTGTCCGTGGTTCCGCCCGCAAGGCCCGTCTGGTTCTTGATCAGATCAGAGGTCGTCAGGTGATAGAAGCACAGAATATCTTAAAGTTCTCCCGTCGCAGAGCAGCGGGACAGATTGGAAAATTGCTCGCTTCAGCGATAGCCAATGCCCAAGTTCAGGAGCCCAAGATCGATCTCAATAGTTTGATCGTTGGCGTGGCCCTGGCAGATGAAGGTCCCGTTATGAAGCGCTTTATGCCCAGAGCTCAAGGCCGAGCCTTTTTGATTCGTCGTCCGACTTGTCATATCACTCTGGAAATTCATAGTAAATAGGAGGAAACCTTGGGACAGAAAATAAACCCTATCCTTTACCGTGTCGGCGTCAACCGTGACACCGAATCTATCTGGTTTGCTCAAGGCAATACTTACGTGGATTTCCTGCAGGAAGATATCAAGATCAGATCCTACATCCACAAGCGCCTTGCCGGAAAGATGGTTTCGACCGTAAAGATCTTTCGCAAAGCCAGCTCAATTACCATCGATGTTTACACTGCTCGTCCCGGTCTGGTGATCGGCAAGAAAGGTGAAGACATAGAGAAGCTTCGCAACGAGCTTAACTCGCTTATAAACAAAGACCGCAAATCGCCCATCAGTGTCTCGATCAATATCGAGCAGATTGAAAAGATGTGGCTGGATGCACGTTTGGTTGGCCTGGAGATATCCCGTCAGCTGGAAGAGCGTGTTTCCTTCCGCCGCGCTATGAAGATGGCTATTCGCAACGTGATGAAAGAAGGTGCCCAGGGCATCAAGGTTCAGGTTTCCGGCCGTCTTGGCGGTGCTGAAATCGCACGTAGCGAACGCTACAAACAGGGACGCACTCCGCTTCATACGATCCGTGCTGACATCGATTATGCCATAATCGAGGCCAACACAACCTACGGTGTCATTGGCATCAAGGTGTGGATCTACAAGGGCGATATTTTAGGTTAATAGGAGATAACAGTGTTAGCACCAAAGAAGATAAAATATCGCAAACAGATGAAAGGACGCCGCACCGGGCTTGCCTGGAATGGCTCCGACATTAGTTTTGGCGATTACGGCCTTGTGGCTCTCGAAGATGCCTGGATTACCAGCCGTCAGATCGAAGCTGCCCGTATTGCCATCACCCGTCACATGAAGCGTATTGGTAAAGTCTGGATCCGTATATTCCCAGACAAACCAGTCACCAAGAAGCCCGCCGAAACCCGTATGGGAAAAGGTAAAGGCGCTCCCGAGTATTGGGTAGCCGTAGTTCTTCCCGGCAGAGTTCTTTTTGAGATTGAAGGCGTTGACGTCAAGATAGCCAAAGAAGCTATGCGCTTGGCCGCACACAAATTGCCCATCAAGACCCGCCTTGTAGCCCGTGAAGGAGTGGAATTATGAAATCCGAAGAAATCCGTGAATTAAGCATTCCCGAATTGGAAGCCAAGGTCGAAGAGTATCGCATTGAGCTCTTTAATCTGCGTTTCCAAAAGGCCAAAAATCTTCTGGACAGACCCGATCGGATTCGCATTGTCCGCAGAGATATCGCCCGCATTAACACAATCATCAAAGAGAAAGCGCAGAAGGCGTGAGGTAAGAGATGGCTGAAAATCGTAAAATGATCAGACAGGGTATCGTCGTCAGCGATAAGAACGATAAGACTATCGTGGTTCGCGTGGAACGGCAGTTTATCCACCCATTGTATAAAAAGACAGTCCGTCGCCACAAGAAATTCATGGCGCACGATGAGACCAATGATGCACATGTTGGTGATGTGGTTCAGATTCAAGAATCCCGTCCCCTCAGTGCCCGTAAAAGATGGACTCTGCACAAGATTGTAGAGAGAACCAAATAAAGGGGTTATGGAATGATTCAAGTACAAACAGTGTTGAATATCGCTGATAACTCCGGTGCCAGAAAAGCCATGTGCATAAAAGTACTGGGTGGCACCAGACGCAAGTATGCCTCCGTTGGAGACGTCATAGTTGTGGCGATAAAGACCGCTACACCCGGCGGTAAAGTGAAGAAGAGCTCTGTGGAAAAGGCCGTTATCGTGCGCACCGCCAAAGAAGTGCGCCGTCCCGACGGTTCCTATATCCGCTTTGCAGATAACGCTGCCGTTATCATCGACGACAAACATGAACCCAAAGGTACCCGTATCTTTGGACCCGTTGCCAGGGAACTTCGCGAAGTAGGCTATATGAAAATAGTCTCACTGGCACCGGAAGTATTGTAGGAGGAAAGATGGCAGAAAAAGCTACTATGCATCTGAAGAAAGGTGATCATGTGATCGTGATCTCCGGCGCTGATAAAGGCAAAAAGGGCAGAGTCCTCAAGGCTTTCCCCTCCAAGAACAGAGTGATCATTGAGAAAGTAAATATGATCAAGAAACACTCCAAGCCTTCCCAGCGTAACCCCCAGGGTGGAATCATCCACAAGGAAGCTCCCGTCCATGCTTCCAACGTGATGCTTTTCAATGAGAAACTGG
>JAEZUG010000069.1 GCA_023421135.1 Candidatus Cloacimonadota bacterium
ACAGAGGACACGGAGCAGAGATAGTGGAAGCGACATCTTGTCGCTTTTGGGGAGTGACGAGTGACGAGTAGCAAGTGACGAGAGCTGCGCTGCAGGCGCTTTGCGGGGAAGCTACCGGATTAGAACATGGATGACTGGATCAACAGGATGGAATGCTATCGTCCCCTGTAGGGGCAGACCTGTGTGTCTGCCCCTATAAGCCCTGAAGGGCGATAGCGATGGGCGGCAGCCCATCGACCAGGGCGGTTCTATCATAATACCAATTTCCCTCACCCCCTGTCATGAAAACCTCGGTTTTCATGACAGGGGGTGAGGGATTAGACCAAAATTATCGTCTGTCTGGGGCTTGACCCGAAGACCGTTGCACGTCCCGCAACACATGATGCGCACCAGGTTATTCTCCGTGCTCCGCGGATCGTCATTCCTGCGTCTGGGGTCCTCGATAAAACACTTGTGTTTTGTTGGAGTGGGAAGGCGGGATTCCATGGGTATCATAATCCTTTGTTCCGCATCTAGTTGCAAGGTTTATGGATTCCTGCCTTCGCAGGAATGACATAATGTGAACATAGGTTGGTAATGGGTGTTCTCTGATGGATTTACGCGATATTTCTGGAAATGAGAGATTGTTCAATAGTCTTACCCGGGGTTCCGCTCCTCCGGAGCTGAAGGGCAGACACATAGGTCTGCCCCTACAGGACTGTGGCTTCAGTTTTCCAGCTCCACACATACGATCAAATCCCTAGTCCCTAATCCCTAATCACTCGGCGAAGCCATTGTCTCCCAGCTACATCACTCACCCTCTAATCCCTAGTCACTAGTCCCTAATCACTTGGCGAAGCCATAACTTAATACAGGATAAGCGTTTCCTTAGCCAGGGTTAAAGATAGGTTAAGGATAGGTTAAGGAAGCGTTAAAGAAACGAAGGAGAGAGCAGGGGGGAGTGTGTGGTGAAGTGGAGAAGTGGAGTCGCTCTAGGACAAAAAAAGCCAATAAGGCGATAAATGGCCTGTGGCCGGATCATCGCCTTATCGGCGGGTTCATTACAGTTTCCGTGAGTAGGGAACTGGTCTATTAGATAAAGTATCCTGTCAGAGCATGTTGACCAACAAGATTTCGATCGGCAGTTATGCCGCCGCTCGTCTGGCTACTCTCAGAGCTTCTTAACCAGCATGTTCTCCACCGGCTCGGTCTCGTTGTCCCAGAACCAATAGCCCAGCTCTTTGAGGCGGGGCAGTTCAGCTCTTTGCGAGGTGGGCAGGATGATGGAGATATCGCGTCTGTGCCCAAAGAAGTATTGCAAAAAGGGCTGTTCGGCTGCCAGATCCTGCACGGGCGGGCCTAGGTAAGTCACTGCTTTGCTGCCGAATCTATTGATCAGATAGAGGGCTTGGTTGGTCTTGAAGACAATGGCATGCTGACGGATAAAATCCAGGCTCTCTGGACAATTGTGCACGCTCTGCCAGCCGATCGGGATGTAATCCGGATAGAGCTCTAAGATAGACATATCATAGTCTGTAACGATCTCGGAAGCGCGCATCTTGAAGCTGCCCTTACTATCCAGATTAAAGAAAGAACACACCTGCTTGAAGCCCAATTTGGAGGTCATCCGAAGGCTTTCCATGTTCCGATAGTAAGTGCAAAATTCAAATCTGCGTCCGGTATCCTTATCCTGGAGGCGGTAGCAAAACTGCATAATGTAATCGTTCAAGAGAGTTCCCACTCCCTTGCTTTGGTAACGTCTGTGAACTCGCAGGCCTTCTATCCAGATTACCTTGTCCGGAAATTGGGTCAACTTGATGCAGCCGATAACTTTCCCCTGATATTCGGCTACGAAGAACCAACGTTCCTTAATCCAGCGATCGATGATCTGCGGAAGGTAGTCCGATCCTTGCCAGATCGTCTTGGCTACTTCCAACAGGCCAGCTTTATCGCCCGGCCTGGAAAGCCTGATAATACAATTATCGATTCTAAACATAATTGTCGTCTCCCTGTATTTTACAAGGCTTTCTGATCCTTAAATGCTGTCAACTGATTTTCGGATAGTTGGTAAATTTCTGTTGAGAGGGTAATAAATCCCGGGTGCGGTGGGGATTTTGCCAAATAGGGATTGACAAAAAAACAGAAGCTTAGAGGATTGCTTGTTCAGAACATACAAGGAGTTAAGATGCAAAATACATACATTCTCAGAGGTGGCACGATTCTGAGCTTTGATCCTCAGAATCCGGTGCTGCAAGATCAGGCGATTCTGATCGCAGATGGCAGGATCCTGCAGATCGCCCCGGAAGCGGAGTTCTCGCTTTTGCAGGCGGAGCGGATCGATGCCACGGATAAGATCATCATGCCTGGCCTGATCAATGCCCATCACCATTTCTATTCCAGCCTGGTGACCGGATTGGGCAAAGCTGCTCCTTCGGCAGATTTTAACCAGGTGCTGGAAAACCTCTGGTGGCGCTTGGATAAGAAATTACTCGAAGAAGATAACTACATGAGTGCAATGGTCTCGCTGCTAACTGCTATCCGCAAAGGCACCACCACGATCATAGACCATCATGCTTCGCCTTTTTCTATCGGCGGCTCGCTGGCTCAGATTGCCAGAGCCGTGAAAGAGACCGGCCTCAGAGCCAGCTTGTGCTATGAGGTTTCGGATCGGGATGGAGAAGCCAAAGCTGCCGAAGGTATGGCAGAAAATGCAGATTGGATCAGGACTTGCCAGGCAGAAAACGATCCTTTCCTCAAGGGTCTCTTTGGCATGCACGCAGCCTTTACTCTGAGCGACAAAAGCCTGGAAACCATCGCCACGCTGGCGCAGGAGCTGGATTGCGGCACCCATATCCACGCCGCAGAAGCGGATTCGGATCAGCAGTATAATCTGGAGCATTATGGCAAGCGCGTGGTGCAGAGATTGGATGGCTTTGGCCTGATCAACTCTCAGAGCATCCTGGCGCATGGTGTCTATCTGGATGAATCCGAGCTGGAGATTGTGGCCGCCCGGAAAGCCGCGATTGTGACCAATCCTCAGAGCAATCTGAATAATGCCGTGGGGATTGCCGATCTGGTCAAGATGAAGCAAAAAGGCGTGATGGTTGGCCTGGGAACAGATGCCATGACGGTCAATATGCTGGAAGAACTGCGAGTGGCAATGTGGGCTCAGCATCTGAAGCAAGATAACCCCACTGCTGCCTTTATGGAAGTGGCTTCCACGCTGCTTTTCAATAATCCCGCCATTGCCTCCAAATACTGGCAGATGCCTCTGGGACGTCTGGTAAATGGGGCTGCGGCAGATCTGATTTTGGTGGATTATGATCCGCACACTCCGCTCAACGAGGAAACTTGGATGGGTCATGTGATCTATGGCATCTCACAGGCTGCTGTGGATAGCACCATGGTGGCAGGACGCTTCCTGATGTGGAACCGTGAACTGCTCTTGGATATCGATGAAGCGGAAATCAAAGCCAAGAGCCGTGAACTGGCAGGCAAACTCTGGGATAGATTTTAGGAGATAAACATGATCAAGAAGATTAACGAGCTTAGTAAGAAATATGAGCAGGATACTGCCAACTTTCTGATGGATATGATCCGCATTCCCGCCTTTTCCACCAAGGAAAAGGATGTGATCTACAGGATAAAAGACGAGATGGAGAAGCAGGGTTTTGATGAGGTGAGAATAGACGGTCTGGGCAATGTGATCGGCAGGATCGGTTCTGGCCCCCGTGTGATCGCTTTTGATGCCCATATAGACACGGTTTATCCCGGCGATCTTTCGCTCTGGGATTTTGGTCCCTTTGATGCTCATCTCAAAGATGGCAAGGTCTGGGGACGAGGTAGTGTGGATCAGGAAGGTGGCATGGCTTCCATGGTGACGGCTGGACGCATCATCAAAGAACTGGGTCTGGAAAAGGATTTTACCATCTATTTCACTGGAACCGTGATGGAAGAAGATTGTGATGGACTTTGCTGGCAGTATCTGATCAAAGAAGAGCAGATCAAGCCTGAATTGGTGGTGATCACCGAGCCTACCAATATGAATATCTATCGTGGCCACAGGGGACGCATGGAAATCGAAGTGCACGTCAAAGGCCTTTCCTGCCATGGTTCTGCTCCGGAGCGCGGAGATAATGCCATCTACCGGATCAGCCGGATTGCTCTGGAGATCGAAAAGCTGCACGAACGTCTGATGACGGATCCCTTTTTGGGCAAAGGCAGCATCTGTGTGACGGAAGTATATTTCACCGGTCCTTCACAGTGCGCTGTGCCGGATAGTGCCTATCTACATCTGGATCGCCGGCTCACCTGGGGCGAAACCAAGGAATCTGCTCTGGCCGAAGTGCGCGAAGCCTGTCTGCTGGCGGGACAATCCGAGGCTGAGATCAGGGTTCCGCTCTATGAAGAAGAAGCTTTCACCGGGCTGGTCTATCCCACCGAGAAGTATTTCCCCACCTGGGTCACTCCCGAAGATCACTTTGGTGTGGTGGCAGGTGTCAAGGCTTATAAAGAGCTCTTTGGCAAAGAAGCCTTGGTGGATAAGTGGACCTTCAGCACCAACGGGGTGGCGATTGCCGGTATGCACAAGATCCCCTGCATCGGGCTTGGACCCGGTAATGAGATATATGCTCATGCTCCCAATGAGGCTTGCCCCATCGAGCATCTCAGCGGTGCTGCAGCTTTTTACGCAGGGCTGATCTATCAGCTCTCGCTCTAGGATTATATGAAACGACGTCTGCATTTTAGTCACTGGCAATGCACAAGCTGCGGCAAGAAATATGCCCGGGACGAGGTGGCTTACCTCTGTCCGACCTGTAGCATAGACTACCGGCCCGGGATGCCGCTGGTCGGAGTCTTGGAAGCATATTTGGATTATCCGGCTCTGGCTCAGGAATTGGATTTTGCTGAGTATCATAAACTGTCTCTAAAGGATTTTGTGCAGCGCTTCAGCGTGCTGGAAAACCGGCACTTTCCTCCGCTTCCGGTGGGAGAGACGCCCTTCTTTCCGGTGCGGAGACTTATGGAGGGCATGACAAACCTGTGGATCAAGAACGACAGCCTGCTCCCCAGCGGTTCTTTCAAGGATAGAGCCTCGGTGTTGATGGTGGCAGAAGCCCGGCGGCTGGGGATTTCCAAGATTGCCTGTGCTTCGACCGGGAATGCGGCTTCGTCTCTGGCAGCGCTCTGTGCTTCCTGCGGGATCCAGTGCGTGATCTTCGCTCCTGCTTCGGCACCTCAAGCCAAGCTGATCCAGATCAAAGCACATGGTGCAGAACTGCACGAGGTGGATGGCACTTATGACGATGCCTTCAAAGCCGCTCTGGAGTATAGTGCTGCCGAGGGTTGTCTGAACCGCAATACTGCCTACCATCCGCTCACCATTGAAGGCAAGAAGAGCTCCGGTTTGGAGATCTTTTGGCAAAACGGCTTCAAGGTGCCGGATTGGATTGTGGTGCCCGTGGGTGATGGGGTGATTTTGGCAGGGATACACAAAGCTTTTGCGGATCTGAAGCGTACCGGGCTGATCGATAAGCTTCCCCGGCTGCTGGCTGTGCAGGCAGAGAGTTCTGATGCTATCACGTCCTACTGGGAAAGTGGTGCTTACAAAGACGCCAAAGCTCCTGCGACAGTGGCGGATTCCATCTCTGTGAAGACCCCTTCCAATGCGCATTGGGCAGTGCGGGCTCTCAAAGAAAGCGGGGGAGCAGCCATCCGGGTAACTGATACGGCCATCGCTGAGGCTCAGCTTCTGCTGGCATCGCGCAGTGGAGTATTTGCCGAGCCTTCTTCTGCAGCTACTCTGGCGGGGTTGGAACAAGCTCTTTCTGCCGGAATAATCAAGCCGGAAGAACAGGTGGTGCTGCTGATCACCGGGCACGGGCTAAAGGATACTGCCAGTTTTAAGGTGTAGAAAATGGATATAGATTCTGTAGTGATTCCGCCTCTTTACGACTTCCATGTGCATGTGGGGGAACGGATCGGAGGCTACCGCTTGCGGGATAGTTTCATGGATCTGAACCGGGTGCCGGGTCTGGCGGGGATTGGTGCTTTCGTGACAGAAGAGGCTGGAATTGCTCTGGGAGACAAGCTGCAGGAGATGCGCCGGGCTGCCGTGGAGTTTGAGGGCAAAGTCTTTTGGCATCTGACTCCCGTGCAAACCGGAGTGGAGGAACTGCGCAGTCTGCTGGCACCGGATACTGATCTGAAGTTTTACACTACCTACAAATCCGCCGGGCTTTACCGCAGTTATGAGGAGATCGAGCGCTGGATGCAGGACCTGAGCGATCTCAAGCCCAGAATGCTGCTGCATTGCGAGGATAATGAGACCATCGAGACAGAATCAGACCGACATCCCTTTCACAAGCCGCACGACCACTGTCTGCGGCGTCCGGAACTTGCTGAAAACAAGGCAGTGGAGAGAGTGCTGGACTTGGCAATCAAGCATTTCTATCCGGTGCATATAGTGCACGTCTCTTCGCCGCGTTCTGCTCTGCTCATCCACGAGGCCAGAACTCATAATCCCTTTATCACCTGCGAAACTGCCCCGCATTATCTGCTTTATAACGAAGATCGTTTGATTGGCAAGGATGCCCATCGCTGGATCTGTTCTCCGCCTTTCCGGAGTGAGAAATCCCGGGGGGAACTGGTGGAACTGCTCCAGGATGGCTGTTTTGATCTTATTGCGACGGATCATTGTGCCTTCAGTCTGGAGGATAAAGATCGGTTCAAAGATAGTCCGGAAAAGGTTCCCTGCGGGATTTCCGGCTTGGAATGCTTTTGGGACGGTTTATATGAAGGCTTGGTGAGAACAGCCAGGATTGGTTATGATGAGCTGGTAAGCCTCGTTTCTGTCAAACCAGCAGTGATGATGAACATGCTATGAAGAGGAGATGATATGTTGTTTGAAGGCAAGAGCTTTATTCTGATAGTCCAGATGCTGCTTCCACTACTTTTACCAGCCTTTGGCCACATCCCATTGGATGGAGCGCGTAGCCTGCCAGCCGGAGACGTGCGCATAACTTTGGATGCCGGCTTTCAACCAGTTCTTGATACATTCTCCTTCACCGATCATGATTCTGTTTGGATTGATAATGTCCGGGACCTAAGTAGTCACAGAAATTATAATTTGCTGGTATCCCAGGGGGTGGGATTTGGCCTGGGACGCAATTTGGAAATGGGATTGTCTTTGCGCCTTACCGGTTATGGGGCTGTTTCACTCAAGCAATCGATCCCTTTGATGGACGGGCGATATCTCGCTCTGATACCAACAGTCAGTTACCAAAACGTGGGACGGCAGGTCAAGACATTGGGAGGATGGTTCTTCGGTCCTGCAGAAGAGATGCAAGAGAAGTACAAGATTACAGAGTATTCGCTGCCGATACTTATCTCCCACAGCACTAAGAAGAAAGGCGTGGATGTTGAAATCAACTTTGTGCTAAAACCGTCTTATGCAAAGGTGTATTCTAAGTACGCTTATGCTTGGCAAACAATACCTGAAGATGAGGAAGACCATGAGTGGCTTGTACCGAGCTATGACTGGAACCGTACGTCAACCGACTGGGGTGAGGGTGTGGATGTCAGAAGCTTATCTGCTGCCATTGCTTTCAGGAATAAAGGGGAGAATACGAACGGCCACTCTTTCGGGGGGGCTCAGATTGGGCTGCAAGTGCTAGATTGGGAAGGTGAGACCCGGTGGTTCGGCTTTGCCGGATTGAGTTTGGAATGGCAATTTTCCCGGAGATCCCGTACCTCTCAGCCAATAAAAGGGAATCCCGCAGTAGAAACAGAGGTTACCAATGAATAGACATTATCTTCCCCAGCTTATCCTACTTGCTTTACTACTTTGCCTCAGTGCCTGTGCTTCCATCGATGGCAGCCTCATGGATACGGCAGAGACTTTACCCAAGGGGCATCTAAGGGTTTCCGGCTACGAGACGACCGCGATTCCAGCGTACAACTTCTTCACACATCATCAGAACGATCCCGGTAATCCTGACTCGGAGGACAAGATTTACTCTGTCGCAGCTTTGGGTCTGAAGCTCAACTATGGTCTGATGGAGAACTATGAGCTGGTCATCAGTACCGATATCAGCATCGCTTTGAACAATGCCAAGCTGGGACTGAAGTACTCTTTGAATAGACCTGATGAGACATTTCGCATGGCCATTATGCCCTCAGTTTATTTTTCAAACGGCGGGGATGAGGGTTTAATAGACCCGGGTGGAGGTAATGGCGAGAATATGGATTACCGCGTGAGGGGGGTAGAGCTTCCGCTACTTGTTACCTATCGCGTTGGGGCCTTTGCGGTGACTCTGAGTCCCCGGATTTCCTACAACAGGATCTCTTATCGCAGAACAGGAGAAGATCGGGACTGGGATGTTTACGAGAGCTATATGGCAGGACTGGTGGCTTCTCCCAGCTTTAAACTCAAGATTCTCACAATCACCATTCCTGAACTGGGCGTTTATTTCTATCCAGTCAAGGATGGAGACTTTCAAGTTCAACCCGCCCTCACTTTTGGGTTGGGACTGGAGTTTTAGATGACCAAGGTCTTTCGCAATGATGCCCGCGCCAAGGTGACAGGCATCGCCAAATACACAGATGATTACACCCTGCCGGGAATGCTGCATGCTGCTCCGGTCTATCCCAATTGTGCCTCTGCCCGCATCCTGAAGATCGATCCTGCTCCGGCTCTGGCTCTACAAGGAGTGGTCGCTGTCTTTACCGCCCAGGATATCCCCGGCTCCATCAAGTCCGGCCAGATTATCCGGGATTACCCCACTCTGGCGCACAAGACAGTGCGCACCACCGGAGACGTTCTCGCCCTGGTCGTGGCAGAAAGCCGGGAGCTGGCCATTAAGGCAGCCAAACTGGTGAGAGTGGAGCTGGAGATGCGTCCTGCTCTCCTGGATCCCGAGGAAGCCCTCAAAGAAAGCGCTCCCCTGATCAATCCGGAGCATGGCTCCAATATCTGCAACCTGCATCACGTCCGCACCGGAGATATCGGAAAGGGCGAAGAGGCTTCCGATCTGATCCTGGAAGAGACTTTTACCACCAACCGCATCGAGCATGCCTACATGGAGCCTGAAGCAGCCCTGTGTTACCTCAGGCCCGATGGTGTGATGGAAGTGATCGGTTCTATGCAGCATCCCTTCTCCACCCGGAGGTTTGTGGCCTCCACACTGGGCTTAATGCTCTCCGAGGTGGAAGTGAAGACGGTTCCCATGGGTGGAGGTTTTGGCGGCAAGGATGACACCGCAGCCCTGGTCTGTGCCCGGGCAGCGCTTTGTGCCTGGCTCCTGAAACGCCCGGTGAAGCTGATCTACAGTCGTGAGATGAGCCTGCGGGAAAGCTATAAACGCCATCCTTATAAAATGCAGTATCGCATGGGGCTGAAGAACAGCGGCAAGATCCAGTTTGTCAAGGTGCGAATGGTGGCCGATGGAGGAGCATATTGCTCTGTGACCCCCTGGGTCACCTGGCGCAGCACAGTTCAGTGCTGTGGTAGCTACAGGGTTCCTCATGTTCATTGCGACGTCTATGGAGTCTACACCAATAATCCTTTCAGCGGTGCCATGCGTGGCTTTGGTTCGCCCCAGGTGAATTTTGCTATCGAACAGCTTATTGAGATGGCAGGAGAGAAGCTCGGTCTGGACGAGGTGGCAATCCGCCGCATCAATATGCTCCGGCAGGACGATACCACTATCACCGGTCAAAAGCTGGATACGCACGTGGTTTCCCTCTCTCAGGCCATGGATACGGTGCTGAAAGAGATAGATTATGAAAGGAAACGCAAGCTCTGCAGCTTTGGCAATCCCATTGCTGAAGAATGGTATGGGATCGGCTTTGCCATCAGTTACCGGGGAATGAGTCTCGGTGCGGAGGGAGTGGATTTCAATTCTGCCATTATCAACGTCCAGCCCGATGGCTCGGTCTTGATCGAGACCGGAGTGCATGAGAACGGACAGGGCTCCGAGACTGCCATGATCCTGATTGCCAGTGAACATCTGGGCATTCCCAAGGAACTGATCCGCTACCGCATGCCATCCACCTCCAATATCCCCGATGGCGGCACCACAGTGGCTTCCCGGGGCACTCTATTGGGTGGCGGAGCTGTGGTAAAAGCTGCTGAACTGCTGAAGAAGATTATCGCCGAGGCTCTGGATCTGCCGGAGATCAGGCTGGAAAAATCCATTGTGCTGGATAGCTCCGGAACACCCATCATGAGCTGGCAAGAGGTCATCCGGCTCTGCTATAGCAAGCAGATCTACCCCTATGCCTTTGGAACTTTCCAAGCTCCGAGAGTGAGCTGGGACGAGGAAACCGGACAGGGTAATGCCTATTTCACCTGGGTATATGCCTGCCAGGCGGTGGAACTGAAAGTGAATCCCAAGACCAAAAAAGTTACTCTGCTCAATATGGTTGCTGCTCACGATGTGGGCAAAGCCATCAATCCCGGCATGGTGAAGGGTCAGTTCTACGGCGGCATGGCCATGGGAACAGGCTACGCCCTCTTTGAGGATCTACCGGTGGAAAACGGCTTGGTGCGCCCCACCAATCTGCATACATACAGATTGGCGCGAGCTACCGATCTGCCGGAAATGACCGCCCTTCTGATCGAGCATCCGGACAAACAAACTCCCTCCGGTGCCAAAGGCGTGGGCGAACCCACCAATGAGATCATGGCTCCCGCTATTGCCAATGCCATCAACCACGCCACGGGTATCCGTTACAAAGACCAACCCCTGAGGATAAAGTGATGCAAGTAACAGTTAATGAAAGATTATACGAAGTTCCCGAGGAACTGCTGGAGAAGAGCCTGGTCTATTGGCTCCGGGAGGACTTGGGTCTCACAGGCACCAAGATAGGCTGTGATATAGGCGTTTGCGGCACCTGCACCATTCTGCTGGATATGCAGGCGGTCAGAAGCTGCAAACTGAAAGTTAAAGATGCACTTGGTAAGAAGCTCATCACCATCGAAGGCATGCAATCCCCGGATGGCAAGCTGCACCCCATTCAACAGGCCTTCATCGATTGCGGAGCCATCCAATGCGGCTTCTGCACCCCCGGGATGGTGCTCTCTGCCTATGCTCTCCTGCACAAGAATCTGGCTCCCAGCCGCGAACAGATCCGCAAGGCCATCAATGCCAATCTCTGCCGGTGCACCGGGTATCAACAGATCATCGATGCAGTGGAACAGGCAGCAATGGTGATGAGGGGACAGAAGAAAGTGACAAGTGACAAGTGACAAGAGCAGTGAACAGAGCTTCTTGGTCTGCCAATCTCCGAATTGGCAGAAAAACTGGAAATAGAACGACGCTTCTTGGTCTGCCAATCTCCGAATTGGCAGAAACACTGGAAACAGAACGAAGCCTAGCAACTTCCTGAGGAATATTATTAACACAACGAGGTAAATATGAACGACAAGATCAAGCAACTGCTGAGCGAACTGGCTCAACTCAAGACCGATCTTTATGGCAAGGATTTCCTGCTCACTTGGGAAAACAGCACGGACAACCTCAAATCCGTGATGCTGGTGGCAGAGATCATGCAAGCTCTGCACCGGCAGAAGAAATCCTTCAAAATCTTTGATAGCGGCTTGGGAATCGCCATCTTTCGCGATAACAGCACCCGCACCCGCTTCAGCTATGCATCTGCCGTAAATGCCCTGGGTTTGGCTCTTTCCGAGCTGGATGAAGTTAAAAGCCAGGTGGCTCATGGTGAAACCGTGCGCGAAACGGCTGCCATGATCAGCTTCCTCACCGAAGCCATCGGCATCCGGGACGATATGTATCCAGGTGAGGGACATTCCTACATGGTGGAAGTGGCCGATGCCGTTAGCGAATCCTTCCGGGAAGGTGTGCTGGCCCAGCGTCCCACCTTGGTGAACCTGCAGTGCGACCTGGATCATCCCACCCAGAGTTTGGCAGATCTGCTCAAGCTCAAAGATTACTTTGGTGGTCTGGATCAGCTCAAAGGCAAGAAGATAGCCATGAGCTGGGCCTATTCTCCCTCCTACGGCAAGCCGCTCTCCGTTCCCCAGGGTGTGATTAATCTCATGACCCGCTTTGGCATGGAAGTGGTGCTGGCACATCCCGAGGGTTACGACCTCCTGCCCGAAACACTGGACAGCGCTGCCAGGTTTGCCGGGGCAAGTGGCGGCAGCTTCCGCATCACTCACGATATGAAGGATGCCTTTGAGGGAGCCGACGTTGTCTATCCCAAGAGCTGGGCACCAATGGCTGTGATGCAGGAACGCACCCGTTTGCTCCGCGGAGGGGAAAAGCAAGCCCTGAAAGACCTGGAACATGCCTGCCTGGCTCAAAATGCCAGCCACATGGATTGGGAATGCACCGAAGAGATGATGGCACTCACCAAGGGTGGGAATGCCCTCTACGAGCATTGTCTCCCGGCCGATATCTCCGGAGTATCCTGCAAACAGGGAGAAGTGGCAGCCTCCGTCTTTGAACGCTATCGCCTGCATACCTATCAGGAAGCCGGCTTCAAACCCTTCGTCATCGCCTCCATGATCTTCAACAGCAAGATCAAGGAACCCGCCGCCAGGCTTTCTTCATTTTACAAGGAATAATGTAAGTTAACCCCAGAGGACACTGAGAAAAGTAAGTTAACCACAGAGAACACAGAGAAAAGCAGAGGAAAGCAGAGAGAAGCAATGAGATATGAAAACAGATACTGTCCTTAATACTGGACTGAATTTACTTAGCCAAGAGATCATCGGATCATGTATAGATGTTCACAGGGCACTGGGTCCCGGTTTGCTTGAGTCCGTCTACATGGATTGCTTGTGTAGGGACTTGACCTTGAAAGGTGTTTCATTCAGTAGAGAACCATACTTGGATATCAAGTATAAAGGTGCAGTGTTTCACACCAGATTAAGAGCAGATTTGATTGTTGAGAAGAAGATCATTGTTGAACTCAAGGCTGTGGAGAATTTACTGCCTCTTCATGAAGCCCAATTGATGACATACTTGAAACTTACAGAACTTGAGCTAGGCCTGTTGATAAACTTCAATGTAGTTCTGCTTAAGAGTGGAATTCAACGTATTCGCTTGAACCATGGCAGATTTGATACATGATACTCTCTGCTTTTCTCTGCTTTTCTCTGTGTTCTCTGTGGTTTAAATCCTCTGCTGTTCTCTCTTTTCCTCTGTTTTGAATAATTTAAAGGAGAATAAATGTCCAAAATAATGCCCAAGTACAATCCTGAGATTGCTCTCAAGAATGCCCGCCGTTGCAAAGCCCACGGCATCATTCTGCCCACCTTTGCGCAGATGAAGAATCCCACTCTCATTCCAGAGGAGCTTCAGCAGAAACTCCAGCCCATCGGACTCTGGGATATCAACCCCCTCAATCTCTTCCGAATCAATTGGAAGAACAACATCAAGACCGGTCTCTTCGGAGACGTGAACTACCTGGAGATTCCCTCCGAAATCAGCGGCGTCAAAGCCCGTATCATAGGCCTGGTGGGCAAATACTTCCCCACCGGTGCCCACAAAGTGGGTGCTGCATACGGGTGTTTGGTTCCCCGCCTGGTGAGCGGTGAGTTCGATCCGGATTACCACAAAGCCGTCTGGCCTTCCACCGGTAATTACTGCCGTGGTGGCGCTTTCGATTGTGCTCTGCTGTCCTGTCACTCCGTGGCTATTCTGCCCGAAGAGATGAGTGCAGAACGCTTCACCTGGCTCAAAGGCATCGGAGCAGAGGTTATCGCCACTCCCGGCTGTGAATCCAACGTCAAAGAGATCTACGACAAATGCGCCGAGCTGCGTCCCGACCCCCAATACCTCATCCTGAACCAGTTTGAGGAGTTCGGCAATCCTCTCTGGCACTACCATGTGACAGGATCTGCCATTCTGGAAGTGTTTAACAAGATCAGGACGGAGCAGACCCGCCTGCAGGGCTACGTCTCCGCCACCGGAAGTGCCGGCACCATCGCAGCCGGAGATTTCCTGCGCAAATCCTTCCCCCGCATGGTCGTGACCGCCAGCGAAGCCTATGAATGCCCCACTCTGCTGATGAACGGCTTTGGCGGACACCGCATCGAAGGCATCGGCGATAAACACATCCCCTGGGTACACAACGTCCGCAATACCGATGCTGTTGCCGCCATCCGGGATGAAGATTGTATGCGCAGCCTGAGGCTTTTTAACGAGCCTGCCGGAAAGGACTTCCTGATCTCTCAGGGGATCTCTGCAGAACTGGTTGAGCAGCTCGAGCTTCTGGGCATCTCTTCAATCGGCAATCTGCTCTCCGCCATCAAGCAAGCCAAGTACTTTGAGCTGGATGAAAACGATGTGATCTTCACCTGTTTCACGGATTCCGCCGGGATGTACAGCTCCCGTCTGGAAGAAATGCAGGCCGCCCGTGGTGCCTACACCCGCGATCTGGCAGCCAGAGATTATGAAGCCTGTCTCCTGGCTCAAAGCTACGACAACTTCCAGGAACTCAACTATCGGGATCGCAAGCGGGTTCACAACCTGAAGTATTACACCTGGGTGGAACAGCAGGGCAAAACCTATGAAGAAATCCTGGCCCAATGGGAACCTGAATATTGGCAGGAGATCTTTGAGAATACCGTGGAAGAACTGGATAAGGCCATCGAGGAATTCAACCATCTGGCCTGACACTTGTGTGATTATTCCCGCCTCCGGCAAAGGCCTCCGCTTTGGAGGACCCAAGGTGAACGCCTTGCTGGAGACGGGAGAAACCTTTCTGGAGCGCATTCTGAAGGTTTGCAGAGAGGCAGGGCTGCAGCAGCTCCATCCGGTCTTGAATCAGGATACGGAAGATATGCTTTCCAGCCTGTGTCTGGGAATATCCGAGATGCCCGGCTTCTGCCACTATCTGGTTTTTCCGGTGGATTTTCCCCATGTTCAGGTCTCCACAATCCGAGCTCTGCTAGAGGCTTCCAGGGATAATCCCCAGGCTGTGATCCGTCCCACTTACCACGGCAGAACCGGCCATCCCATCATAATCCCCGGTGCCCTGGATTTTTCCCGGAAACCTCCCCAGGGAGGATTGAGGGCACTGATCCACCACTCTGGGCTAGATATCCTCAATCTCGAGCTTAGCGACCCCGCTATCCTGCGCAATATCAACCACCCGGGAGATTGATCCCGGCTTTGCAGGGCTTCCAGCCCCACCTCGCCACCACCATCCGCACTCTGAACAGTCTGGAGTAATCTTCTCCCATATCGTATAGATCATAAGTTGCCTGGCAGGATTTGCACACCTCTATCGATCACGAATCCAAGGACAGACACATTTTCCTCTGATTATCCGCTATTACAGGTTATATTGTCTCACAAGAATACAAGATAGAATCTGGAATGAGGGAAGTATATGAGCTTCATTATATTTATTATGGTGGTGCTGGTCTCACTAACGGCCTGTTCCGCCCCTTTTAAGACAGTTGATTACGTGGATATTCCACGCTTTATGGGAGATTGGTACGTAATTGCCATCATCCCAAATTTCGTGGAGAAAAACGCCCATAACAGCATAGAGTCCTACAAGCTGAACCCGGATGGCACCATTGCCACCACCTTCACTTTCCGCAAAGGGAGTCCGGATGGCAAACAAGTGGTCATGCATCCCAAGGGCAGAGTGTATAACACAGAAACCAATGCCGAATGGCGCATGAGAGTCTTCTGGCCCATCTGGGCAAAGTATCTCATCATAGACCTTGCAGAAGACTACCGTTACACCGCCATTGGAGTTCCCAACCGCAAGTGGTTGTGGATCATGAGCCGAACTCCGCAGATGAACGAGGCAGATTACAATGCAGTGCTCGCCAAGCTCCGGACTCTGGGCTATGACACAAGCAAGATAAAGAAGATTCCGCAGGTGTGGTAAGAAATGAAGATAGCATATCTGGATGGCTACAGGTTTTATCGTGTGCTGCAGGTGGGAGCTCAGGCCATCATCTCCAATCAGAAGGAATTGGATAGGATAAACGTCTTCCCCGTGGCTGATGCCGATACTGGCTTAAACATGGCAATGACCATGGAAGCAGTGCTCACCGGCGCTAAGGTGAGCCGTAATCTCAAATCCACTCTCCGTTCTGTAGCAGATGCCGCCTTGATGGGTGCCAGAGGCAATTCCGGCATTATCCTGGCGCAATATCTGCACGGCCTCAGCGCCGAAGTTCCGGATCTGGAAAGCGTTCCCACCCATAGTTTTGCCCAGAGCGCTCAGAATGCCGTGAAGCATCTCTACCGCTCCCTGATGAACCCGGTGGAAGGCACTATCCTCACCGTGATCCGGGAATGGAGCGAGCATCTCACCCGGGGCAAGGAACAGGATTTTGGCGTCCTGATTCCGGAATCTCTGGAACAGGCCAAAAAATCCCTCAGCGAGACCCCGCAAAAGCTCAAAGCTCTGGCAGATGCCAAGGTAGTGGATGCCGGAGCCAGCGGCTTTGTGATCCTTTTGGAAGCCATTGTGGATTTCATCCGCAGGGGATCCTTACGCAAGCTGGGAACCGCCGTTATAGCTCCCAGCTCCGCTGCCGAAAGCCATAGCTCCGCGCCCGGAGAATATCGTTATTGCTCCGAAGCAATTTTTGCGAACAACGGTTCAGACCCTGAGTACCTCAAAACTCTCCTGAGTCCCCTGGGCGATTCCCTGATTCTGGCAGGAGGAGCCGAGAAGCTTCATATCCACATCCATAGCAACGATCCGGAAAGGGTCTTCGAGAGCTTGCAAGCCCTGGGAACTCTCAGCGCCATCAAGGTGGACGATATGCAGCGTCAATACGAGACCAGCCACCAAAGGAAGTTTCCCATCGGGATTATCACGGATAGCGCTTGCGATCTCCCGGATGAATTCATGGATAGATATCAGATTATGCGGATAGCTTTTGGCATCAGCTTTGGCAAGGATTTCTATCTGGATCGTTACACACTGCAACCGGAGAGTTTTTACCGCAAGCTCATCACGAGCAAGCACCATCCCGTCAGCTCTCAACCATCTCCTCAGAGCCTGCAAAGCGCCATTGATCACATGGTGGAAAACTATGACAAAGTCTTTGCCATTCACATCTCAGATCACCTCAGCGGAATCTATCAGAGCGCTTCGGCTTACAGTGCCGGAAGAGATGAAGACAAGCTGCAGGTAGTCAATTCCCGGCAACTCTCTGTTTCGGAGGGATTGCTGGTGCTCCGGGTGGCGCGGGCGATAGAATCCGGCCTGAGTTTTGCTCAGATCAATGCTCTTCTGGATACCTGGATCGAAAACACCCATATTTACACGGATATCAATACCTTGAAGTATATGGTTCGCGGAGGCAGAGTGCCACCCCTGGCAGGTTTTTTGGCAGCGCTGCTCAATCTCAAGCCCATCGTCGGTTTGGATCGGGAAGGCAAAGCCAAAGTGACCGGAAAGAGCTTTAGCCGGGCTCGAAACATGAAAAAGATCATCGCCATGATTGAGACTAATCTGCGCGATAGAGCCTTGTGGGAATATGCAATAGTGCACGCTCAAGCTCCTGCCCGGGCAGAAAACTATGCCCGGATTTTGAGCGATATCACCGGAAAAGCTCCCGCCTATATCATGCCTCTCTCACCTGTGATTGGCGTGCATAATGGCATCGGAACTGTGGGAATAGGAGTGATTTATGAGCCCCATTGATGCAATACTGATAGTAATTTTGGCAGTTTTCTGCTATATGACAGCCCTCTTTCTGCTGGCTGTGAAGCTCAAGCGCAATGATCTGGTGGATAATGCCTGGGGCATGGGCTTTGTGCTGATCTCCGAGCTCTATCTGGCTCTGCAACCCAGCTCAGATTGGCGCAGACTGCTGATCACCGGATTGATCACGATCTGGGCCATCCGGCTCTCCTGGTTTCTGCTGCGACGCTACCGGAACCGCAAGGAAGATTTCCGTTATGCCCAGTGGCGTCAGGACTGGGGCAAGAACTGGATGTGGCGCAGCTATCTACAGGTTTTTCTGCTGCAGGGTTTCTTCATGCTCACGATTGCCTACCCCGTATTTCTATACACGCGTCCGGCCGTGAATCCTTCTCTCTGGATAGATCTGGCTGGCGTCCTGATCTGGATCACGGGATTCTTCTTCGAGGCAGTCGGCGATGCTCAGATGCGTGCCTTCAAAAGCGATCCGGCCAACCGGGGCAAAGTGATGAATCGCGGACTCTGGCGCTATACCAGACATCCCAATTACTTCGGCGAATCCACCATGTGGTGGGGCATCTTCATCCTTTCACTGAATTTCCAGCAGGGCTATTTGGCTCTGGCCAGCCCGGTGATCATCACCACTCTGCTCCTCAAAGTCTCCGGCATCCCCCTCCTGGAAAAGAAGTATAAGGATAAACCCGAATACCAAAGCTACATCCACAGAACCAGCTCCTTTCTGCCGCTGCCACCCAAGAAAGAGATTTAGATTGCAAGCGGACTAAGATGAAGAGGATGAACCACCCCACCTAATCCTACATTGTACATTGTACATCGTACATCGTACATTCTACATCCTACATTGTACATCGTACATCACATAACACTCTATACACTGTTTAAAAGATCACAGGGAGCCATATCGTCATCACGTCACCACGTCACCACGTTACAACGTCCCCTCACTTCTTATAAGGTGACACTTTTGCCTGTAAGTTGACACTTTTCTGTAGAATCTTTTCCGCAGGCGTGGAACCTGTTTTCCTGTAACTATTTACGAAGTCGTTAAATTTCTATCTCTCCACAGATCAGTTCCGCTTGCTCGATCACCAGATCGGTAGCTTCTTCTGTCTTATCCGGAGGATATCCATATTTACGCAGGATTCGCTTCACCATCACCCTCAGTTTTGCCCGTGCTTGTTCCCGGATTGCCCAATCAATTGTAACATTCTTTCTCACTGTTGCAATCAGTTCTTTGGCAATAGCTTTCAGTGTGTCGTCTCCCAGCTCCATCACAGCGCTGTCGTTGGTTTCCAGAGCATCATAAAATGCCACTTCATCTTCAGTCAGTTTCAGCTTTTCGCCCCGCTGTTCCGCTTCTCTGATTTCTTTGGCGATATTGATAAGCTCTGCTATCACCCTGGCTGCCTCAATCGTGCGGTTTTGATACTTGCGAATGCTCTCTGCCAACATCTCCGCAAAAGAGCGGGATTGCACCGCATTACGCCGAAATCTTACCTTGATCTCGTCATTAAGCAGCTTACGCAGAAGTTCCACTGCCAGATTCCGGTGCGGCATATTGCGCACTTCTTCCAGGAACTCATCTGATAGTATAGAGATATCCGGCTTGTCTAGTCCCGCTGCTTCAAATATATCGATCACCCTGTCACTGGTGATGGCTGCTGAAACCAATTGCTTGATCGCCGTCTCCATCCCCAGGCCGCCATCTTCTGTCTTGCGGGAGGATTTGACTATTGCCGCCTTCACAGTCTGGAAAAAGCCCACTGCTTCACGCAGTTCCAGAGCATCATCATGCGGCACCGCCAGGGCAAAAGCTCTGGTCAGTTTTGCCACCAGTTCGATCAGGTGGGTCTTGCCATTTTCCTGCCCCAGGATGAATTCCTGAGCCGGAGCTATGATGCGCAGCTTATCCCGGGCATCTCCCGTGAGCCAGATCGTCCAATCAAAGCCGTCAAAGAGCCTCAGGCACTGTTCATACTGCTCTTTGAGGATCCTCACTGCCTCTTCCTGATCCAAGGCAACCTTGTCTCTACCTCCGGACTGTGTATAGGTTGCCAGAGCTTTCTTCAGCTCCTCCGCCAAGCCCAGATAATCTACAATCAGACCACCCGGTTTGTCTTTGTAAACCCTGTTTACTCTGGCAATTGCCTGCATCAAGCCGTGTCCGTGCATGGGCTTGTCTATGTACATCGTGTGCAGACAGGGCACATCAAAGCCTGTGAGCCACATATCTCTCACGATCACTATCCGGACCGGATCCAGAGGATTCTTGAATCTCTCGGCTATCCTGTCTCTGCCTTCCTTGCTGCGCAGATGTTTCTGATATTCCGGTGGATCGGCAGGAGAGCCCGTCATCACCACTTTGATCTGTCCGCTTGCGTCGTCAGTACTATCCCAATCCGGTCTGCGGCTGATGATTGCATTATAGAGTTCCACACAGATCCGGCGACTCATACAGACTATCATAGCCTTGCCTTCCAAAGCATCACTGCGTTTATCCCAATGCTGCAGGATGTCCTCGGTCACCAGTCCGATCCGCTTCTCGGTACCAACCACTGCCTCCAGGGCAGCCCATTTGGTCTTGAGCTTTTCCTTCTCATCCGATTCTCGGTCTTCGGTGAGCTCTTCAAACTTCTCATCCAGATGCGGTTTTTCCTGTTCCACCAGTTCCAGCCTGGCCAGCCTGCTCTCGTAATAGATCGGCACTGTGGCATTATCCAGCACCGCCTGCTGGATATCGTAGATACTGATGTAATCCCCAAAGACAGCTCTGGTATTGCGATCAGTCAGCTCCACCGGGGTTCCTGTGAAAGCAATGAATCCGGCATTGGGCAAAGCGTCCCGCAGATTTCTGGCAAAGCCATCGATAAAGTCATACTGGCTGCGATGCGCTTCATCGGCAATCACGATGATATTGCGCCGTTCACTCAGCAGCGGAAAGTCCATTCCTCTCTCATCCGGCATAAACTTCTGAATAGTGGTAAAGATCACACCTCCGGAGGCAACCCGCAGCAGCTCCCGCAGGTGCTTTCTATCCCCGGCTTGTCTGGGAGTCTGCCGAATCAAGCCCTGGCATTGGCAAAAGGTCCTGAAGAGCTGATCATCCAGATCGTTTCGATCGGTCAGTACCACCAGAGTGGGATTTTCCATTGCCGGATGCTGAATTATCCTGCCCGCATAAAAAGCCATCGTGAGGCTCTTGCCGCTGCCCTGAGTGTGCCAAACCACTCCGCAGCGGTGATCTCCATATAGAGAAGTGGCATTTACAGTATTATCCACAGCTATGTTGACAGCGTAGAATTGGTGATATCCTGCCAGTTTCTTGATCAATCCACTTCTTGTTTCCTCATAGACGATGAAATACCGGATGATCTCCAGCAGGTTTTGGGGTGTGAAGACTCCTTTGAGCATGACTTCCAGGCTGGAAAGAGCCAGCTCTTCCCGGGAACGTCCCTTCTCATCCATCTCACGCCAGGGCAGCATCCACTCCCGGCCGGAACTGATCGTGCCCACCCGGGAATCCAATCCGTCACTCACCGCGATCACTGCGTTATGTGTAAAAAGCGAGGGTATCTGCTGCAGATAGGTGAGTAGCTGATTGTGCGCACTCCAGATGGTGGCATTCTGGTCCACCGGACTCTTGAGCTCGATCACGCCCACTGCCAGCCCATTGAGATAGATCACAATATCCGGGCGCCTCAGTCCCTTGCCTTCTATAACGGTCAATTGACTCTCGGCTCCAAAGCTATTGCTATCCCAATGCTCAAAGTCGATCACTCTGGCAGCAGCATGCCGCATCTGGCCATCCTCCCGATAAGCCACCGGAATCCCTTCCACCAGATACTTGTGCATCTTTCGGTTGGAAGCCAATAAGCCTGCCTCTGTGGGTTTGGTGATCAGCCTTAGAGCTTCCTCCAGAGCCGTTTGAGGTAACAGTGGGTTAAACTGCCGCAGTTTATCCTCCAGCAGATTATGCTGGATCAGCTCCGGCACTTCTCCCTCAGCCAGTATCGGCGGATAGCTTTTGGTGCTGTAGCCCAGTTCTGAGAGGATCAGAAGGGCAAGGGATTCAAGGGGTTTCTCTTGCATTACAATTCCTTTGGCGATCTTAGGGATATCATAACTGGTTTCTGTGTTGCTGGCGGGTTTTATAGAGCTTCTCGGTGAAGCCACCCTCTTGGATAAAGGCTTCTGCCAGAAAGTTGATCTGTCTATCAAGCATGGCACATGCCACACCGATCAGCACCAGCGCAGCATTGGCAGCTATCTCAGAGTATTGTGGTACACGTGGCTCTGTGGGGGCTTGGGGTTTTATGGACTCTATGGACTCTATAGACTGTATGGACGGCTCGGAAGATTCTACACTCAGTCCATTCTGTCCATAACGTCCATCTTGTCCATTCTGTCCATGTTGCAGAGCTCCCGCTCTGTTCCGCAGTTCCTTCACCCACTCTGCCACTGCCTCGGCAGTCTGGCAGCGTCTCTGCACCAATTCTTTTCTCCGGGGATCATCATCAGCCCACAGGGCAAATCCCCGCTGCCGAAGATAGTCTTCATAATCCAGCTTGAGCTCTTCCAGGCTAGCCCTGGCAACATTGGTCAGCTTCAGTTCGGTTTTCTTGGAGGTACCGCTGGCCTGGCTGCCTTCAGCGATGTTTTGCACTCCGGATCTGGCAGCCTGAACCATCTGATCATGAGTTCGGCTAAATCTGTCGATATACCGGTCGCAGAAGCGCACCGTAAGGTCATAGACCAATTGTGCCAGTTGGAAGCTCTTCAGCTTGCGATAGCCTCCGTGCCTGGGAAGCAGTGCCTCTGCTCCGCTCTTATGTGCCGGTACCATTTTTTTTTCCTCTTCACCCTTTCTTAGCCTTCTCTGAATGAGCCCTCATTTCATTGTGTCCATTTATGTCTATTCTGTCCACTAACGTCCATCCCGTCCATCACTGCTATACGGAACTCAATGAGTTGCAATACTCATTGATAACCGTCGAGCCCGCTTAGTCGAATCGACGGTTTTTTATACCCATTTGGGATTAGATTGTATTTTCGGTAAAGCATCTTCATCTGCTATGTATGCTGTGACAGACTTAGCCGGGTTGTCGGCTTGGAATCCCGGATTTGAACCAGCTCATTTGCCGCTTTCTGGCTAATCTCCAGGATGTACTCCAAGAGGCTGGTTGTTTCATTGTCCATATTGATCTCCTGATCTCAGGTTGTTTGATATCACTATAATCAAGACCATATTGTTACACTTAACTATATGGTTGTTAGATCTAGTTGCATTCTTCATAAACTTACTCAAAATGACCATGAGTAGCTTCTAATAACTCTCTAATGTTTACTTTAGCTCAATCACAATTGGTTAATTCGCACTAATGATACTTGAAATCCCATAAGGTAAAGCTCTTCAGCAGCATTTTTCAGGTTGAGTTTGCTAAAGAATGGCAGAGACCTAGGCCAAATAGGATTAGCTTTTGTCACTATAGCATACACAATCTTGTATTTTGCGGCATCGACTGCGCCATGGATATTAATGAGCTTTGATACACTTTTTTTAGGTATTTTAACAGCAACTTTTATCCGGAACTCATCAGAACCTTTAAATAACTTGGCCGAAATTCTTCCTTGTGAGAATAAATGACTCAGCGTAGCTGATTGAGTCTTTCTCTTGACATGAATGAAGTTCAGAACTGCATCTTTATATATTACATCGCAGAATTCTACGACACTATTGCTATACTTAATATTTTTTCTATCCATTAAAGTATATACTTGCTTGTTTGAGTCAACTAGTCTCTTGTTGTAGTCTTTCTCATGCTCACCTGGGTTAGCGTCAATTAGGCTAAACCCGTTTTCAATCAAACTACAGACATAGTCGTCGACCTGAGTAGCAATGTCATCATCAATACAGTACCAGAGACCATTTGATAGAACAAACTGTCTTCCATCATAAACATCCTGATAAACAAGACAATCATAAAGGCTCCAACGAGGAGAGTACTCATTATTATATTTGACTCCAACTTTCTCAGATTTTACCATATTTAACGTAATGCCTCTTGTCAGCCTTCTAATCCAGTCAATGATTCTTAGCTCGATTTGATCTGCTTGCTCATTATCGCCAATACTTGTATATATTGAATTGAAGGCAACATCCTCTATGTCTTTGAAATTTATAACATCGGGGGGAGCAACAGTAATCGAGTCGTCTTCTTCATCGTCTCTTACTTTCAACTCATTCATCTTCTCTATCAGTCTGTCATTCAGAGCATTGACTATTGCAGAATCCTTTTCAATTCTCAGATTATCAATAAACCCGAATCTCTCCTTATAAGATGTTTCCCTATATACTTGCATTATTATAGAACATAGATCCCCCAATTTATTAAATCCTACATTGGTATTGAGAGATAAGACATCTGCCCCAGCCACAAACTTTACCTTTATTTTTCCAAATTTTTTTTTGGGTACACCTGCAACTCCCCTCAATATCTCCTGGGTCGGTCTGAGTTCATAGCTTTCCAGAGTTGAAGCTTTACTAGATTGTTTGGTTGCATGAAACACATAGTCATCGATCGAATCGGTATCAATGGATCTAATGAGTTTTGGATCAACAGAGTTTAACACAACTTTTAACCCGAAATCTCTTTCATATGAATCAGGTTTCAGTATATGTCTACCATGTCCAAAAGCGATTGCGTAGCTCCTAACCGATGTTACAATTATCAATAAAGCTGAAGCGCTTGAGGTAAATAATTTCTCAACATAGTTTTCGCGCAAGGTAGTTGGAAAGAGATCTCCCCATGCGGGCGACTTAAATTTTGGTTTTTTGAGAACAAGGAAATAGTGGTTATCATCGTTCACATACTCTGATATATCTATCTTAATATCTTGGTTTATCTCAGGAAGTTCACGATTACAATCATGAGTAATCGGTGTTATTGTCAGCATGTGATTTATATCAATGCCATCCTTGATTAAAAACAGTTTCAAAGTTCTGAACTTTGAGTCTTTGGCCGCCATACATTACTCCTTGTCTGTTGAGATATTACTGGTCATTAATCTCGTTAACATGCTATCTAGCGATGAGGTTTGTTCCGTTGCTACTTTCTTCATAGTGAATAGTGATTTTGTAACCCACTCATATGAATGAAGTATGTCAGTTCTCGGAAGTATGATGAGTTTACTTAAAGCAGAGTCTCTATTAAGCCCAGGCACTGCGCTATCAGCACTTAGCCTTCCAAGGTTTGACTGCGATAGAACAGCGTATAGAAACATCATAGGTATTTCTGTGGATATTGATTTTACATAGAATGTAGTATCAATCGGAAAGAAATTTTCAATCACAAAAGTGACAGCACCAGGATTTCCCTTTCTCCCAACAACGACACCTGGTCCATGTACTAGGCATTCATTATGCCAGCCAATTTGTCCATTAGAGCCCATTACAGGATACTTGCCAAATTTCCTCACATCGCTCTTTAGCGACTTTCCATATTCAAAAGTACAAACGCTACCAATAGTTCCCACCTTCCACCCTTTGGGGATGGGGCCGAGCTCGGAATCGATCATTTCTCCACCGGAGGATTTGTAGGGCTTGCCCTCTTCATTGGGGAATTCAAAGTCTATGAACCAATGTTTATAAAGGGTTTGTGCCATCTCTTCCAGGGTCTTGCTCATCTTGCGGTTGAGCTCGATCTTATCGTCCAGAGTCCCCAGGATATGAGCTATCTCTCTTTGGGTTTCGAGGGGAGGGAGACTAATCTCTATCTCACCAATATCTGATGGGTTAATAGATGGATAAGCTGATTTAGAATCAGCTATCGATGCAAGGTAATTAATTGTCAAGTCAGAAGTCAGTACATAGTATAGGTATCTGGGATCACATTTTATTGCCCGAATCACTGCAAAACCTGTTGAAAAAACCATGTTTTCATCTGGAGTCTTGATGTAAGCATAAGATCTATTTCCAGGTCTCACAGTCGAGATGATAAAATCATTATCTCTTGCCAAACGTTGAGCCCGACTGGGGGAATCTTCCAGTCTCAGTTCTTCAAACCCCTTAATACACCCTCTGTCAACATTGCCAATATCAACATACTTAATGTTAAGGTGCCTAAAACTCTTATCAAGTCTGGCCGGATTTATCTCTGCTATAGAGTCTATACGTACTTTACAGTTTCTTAAACTTGCCATATTATCTGGTGATGAAATTGAGGAACTTAACAGGCATTTCGATCTCTGAATAGTTGCATTCTGAGGGATTTGTTGATGAATACTTACTGTGGAATGTGTAAAAATTTCCAATAACCTTCATAAAATATAAGTCTATAAAATCCCCATCAGGAAGCATTCGTGAATACTGTGTAAACATATCTTTTGAACCTCTTAGTGTTTTCTTTATACCAACTTCTTTGAGCCATGCATATCGTTTCTTTCGATTCATTGTAATCTTGTAATCTTTCAAGTTGGCTTTGATATACTCTAATACTTTGTTCTCCTTGTTGTTTAGGACTGAGAAATCTATACCACTTTCCAAGTTACAATCTATAAAGTCAAACCAATCATTGATTAGTGACACTGCGACTCTAAGCTTGGTGGATTTGAGTTTTGGTTTTATAAGCTTCTCGTACAAGGTAACCAGACCTATAATGAGGCTGACTGATGCTCCCGTCATTAATAATATACCGCTCATTTGTGAAGTACCATTGTTATAAACACCATAAGCTCAATTGAGGTCACATTTTGTGACCTCAAGTTCTGGATCCCGGATCAAGTCCGGGATGACGATGCTTTGGCTGTGTATCCAAGAGGCTTTTTTACTCTTTAACTCTTTGTTCATTGTTTACAACTCATCCCCAAATCCCAACTTCATTAGATTGGCCTTAATTTCCTTCTCCAGCCGGGCGGATTCCTCAAACTGGGCATAGAGCTCTGCCGTTAGGCGTTTCATCTTTGTATCAAAGTCTTCTCCGTCCAGATCTTCCCGGGCTGCCATTCCGACGTATCTGCCGGGAGTCAGGATGTAGTTCTGCTTGGCGATTTCTTCCAAAGTGACTGCTTTACAAAAGCCGGGAATATCTTGATAAGAGCTATCTGCATCATGTCGCCAGGCATGATAGGTGGAGGCTATCTGCTGCAGCTCTGCTTCGGTTAGTTCCCGGTGGGTCCGATCCATCATCTCTCCCAGGGCACGGGCATCGATAAAGAGAGTTTCGCCTTTGCGGTTTCGCAGCTTTCCGCCATTCTTGCCACGGGTCAGAAACCAAAGGCAGGCGGGAATCCCGGTGGAATAAAAGAGCTTATCCGGCAGAGCAACTATGCAATCCACCAGATCGGCCTCAAGCATGGCTTTGCGGATCTCGCCTTCGCCGGATTGCTGGCTGCTGAGCGAGCCATTGGCAAGCACGAAGCCGGCAGTGCCTCCGGGTGCCAGATGCCAGACAAAGTGCTGGATCCAGGCATAATTGGCATTGCCTTCCGGCGGTATGCCATATTGCCAGCGGGAATCCTTCTTGAGCTGATCTCCGCCCCATTCTTTCATATTGAAAGGTGGATTGGCTATCACATAATCAAACTGGCGGTCTTTATGCTGATCTTTGAGGAAGCTATCTCCGTGACTGCCGCCCAGATCCGCCTCAATGCCCCGGATGGCAAGATTCATCTTGGCCAGGCGCCAGGTGGTGGGATTGGATTCCTGGCCAAAGATGCTGATATCGCCGATCTTCCCGCCGTGAGCTTCGATAAACTTCTCACTCTGGACAAACATCCCTCCGCTACCGCAACAGGGGTCGTAGATTCTCTTTCCCGGCAGGGGAGCCAGCATTTCCACCAGGAGCTGCACCACACAGCGGGGAGTGTAAAACTGGCCTCCCAGCTTGCCTTCGGCACTGGCAAATTTGCCCAGGAAGTACTCATAGACTCGGCCCAGGATATCTTTGGAGCGATGCTCCCGCTCGCCCAAGCCGATGGTGCCGATCAGATCGATCAGTTCTCCCAGCTTGGCTTTGTCAAGATCTGCCCTGGCATAGTTCTTGGGCAGGATATTCT
>JAEZUG010000091.1 GCA_023421135.1 Candidatus Cloacimonadota bacterium
AGGAATGACATAATGTGAGCATTGGGTAATAATGGGTGTACTCTGTCGTGTTTCTGCGACATTACCTGAAAACTGATAATTATTCAATAGTCTTGAATATCACCCCTCCGGGGTTTCTCCTTTTACCGCGGTAGCTTCATCCTGAAGCTTTTCCAGTTCAGATCAGGATGATCTGTCCACGTTCAGCACTTGAGAAGTAAGGTTGATGGACAAAAACCCTATTGATGTGCAGCCTGGTCCCTCTTCTGTTTGAGTAGGTCGTTCAGGTCTACCATCGGCATTATATACGAGCCAAAAGGCAGAAACGACGAAATTGTCTGCAAGAACACTCTGGATTCATTTATCAGACAAGCCAAAGCTGAGTTCTTGACATAGGCATTATACTCATTACTCCCGGGCTCAATTTTATCTGACATTCTATACTCTCCACCTACTGTGAGATTGAAAGTGTATCCTGGTACCTGATTAGACTCATTTCCCGTTATAGACAAGACAATTCTCAAGGAATGGGGATCATTATTCTCATTCTCAAGAAGATCAAAATCCATAGTAACTGGTATCTTACTCAAGTCTATCTCACTAGCATTATCGGGTACATAGAGCTTGATTGAGCTATCTAAAACGACGAATTGAGTCTGCTGTAAGGGGGAATTCTTGGGTTTCATTATATACTATCCCCTTGTGATATCGCAAGCAAAACGAAGATCAATTAAGGGGCTGGGAAAGGAAGTCTTCTTTGGACTCTGTAGTTTTCTGATCTTCTCCATCAATCTCTGGCCTTCCAGTAGATGAGACTCTATTAAAAACTCCTGTTTGAGGGGCTCAATTCCGGCTCCACAAGGCAGATAATTATCAGGATTCTCCTGTAATGCCAGGATATACCTCAGGAGGAATTTCAAGCCCGGCTCTCCGCTATAGGTCTCAAACCTGGAGATTGCCGTCTGCTTGGTACCCATCTTCTCTGCCATCTCTTCTTGACTGATACCTTTCTCCTTGCGTAGCTTCTTGAGCTTGATGATGGTATCCCGAAGGTAGTAGTGAATTGCAAGATCCGGATCCTGCTCTGCCTCTGGTAAATAGGCCTGATACTCCGGAAGAGGCTTGCCCTCTGCCAGCATTCTCTCCATCTCAGCCTTGCGCTTTGATAGCTGCTTCATCCTCGTCATCTCACTGCTCCTTTTTGCTCGTAAAAATCTCTTTCAGTCTTGCTCTGGCACGTTCAATCTTATTGTGGTCAGAAGTTTTATACTCCGCATCCACAATTAAGACCGTCTCCTTGTTATAAGTGAAATAAACCCGAATCGTTCCCTGGCGGGATTGTCCGCCCCGGTACTCATATAATCCTTCTTTCAAGTGAGCTATCTTTCGCTTGTCCCAAGGCTTTTTTTCTTCTTCTCTGATCTTCTCTACCAGGTCTTCCTCTGATCCTTGCTGCGTTTCATACAGAAAGAAATCCATTTGTCTCCACTGCTTGGGGTTGAGCTTTCTGAGTTCATTGGTGATATACTTGTGGAGGCTATTCTGGGTAGCTTCGTTATCCCCAGGATAATATAGGATTCTCACCAGTGAACCTCTTCACTCTCTGGTACCAATATAACAAATCTGTTATATCCGTCAATTAAAATTTTTCTGGGCATTCTGATTTCACCCTTTTGTGTTTGATTTTTCCTAGTCTTCAGAATCCACTAATCCAAGTAGTATTAACACGCTTCTTTCGGACATTCCAGCCTCTATCCCAAGATTATCTGGGTCCTGGGCACGGTTTTCCCTAGCTATATAAGCTCGTACTCTATAAAACATATATGGAGAGAACTGTCCCACATGGTAATGTGTATAAGACAAAGACGAAGACAATCCCAGAAAGTAATACTCGCTATCGGGCTCGAGGTCTGATGATCCATTAAAAAACACTAAGTAGCAATCAGGAGAGACTGGTGCACCAATAACATCTTCTGTGACGGCAGACCAGCTAATAACAGCATCCATGCCATTCATTTGAATTTCTACGTCTTCGGGGTTGCATGGAGGAGCAACAATACCTATGCCACATAGAGGGATTTTTAAGACAGGTGTATTTATAGCGTTACTGAATACATACAAGGTGTCAGAATATGATATGTGGCTCGAAGGTGCAAACGATACCTGTATTTCAACATCCTGGTTCTGGATGATGTCTTCTCCAATAGATTGGCAGCTTACAAGAAAAGCATCAGGATATAATCCTAATTGAACAGACTCAATATTCAAAGGGAGATTTCCGATACTCGTGAGCGATAATGCTTGTGGACTTGTGTTGGTGTTGAGATAAACAGCCCCGAAGTCTATTCCGGAGCTTGAATTGAGCCTGAGTAATGGTGGCAACTCCCTCTCATAGGCTCCGATATCTATCCTTCCATCATATATTCTGGGATGTCCTGCAAGATCAAATTCCGGTAGATTGTAGTTTACTATATAGGGATCGCCAGTATTTGCACAGGGAGAAACATCCATGATGCCCCAATTTGCTGCTACACCATCATAGTTTATTCCAGCGCCTGCAGACTGGGCTACAAACTGCGGATTGCTCGATATGCAATTTCTTAGGTTTGATCCACCATAAAATCCTCCAGAACCATATTGAATGCAACAATAATCAAAATAAGGTGTATAGTCTTCAGATAGAGATACCTGCGAGCCCACACTTGCCTGATTTCCCCACAAGATGTTATTGGCTATCGTGACATCTTGAGGGTAAAAGTACCTCAAACGCATACCACCGCCATCTCCAGCCCAGTTGTTAACGATCGTATTGTTAACAATTTTGCTAATTCCTCTTTGATCTGTGCCGATGCCCCCACCAGTTGACGCGGTATTGTTTGCTATTAGATTGCCAATGATTCTTAAGAATGAATACCAATTAGCATAAATTCCTCCACCATCTCCAGATCTGTTGTTAGCTATCACATTGTTCACAATCATTGCCGATGAATAGTTTGCTGATATTCCTCCACCTATGTTTATGGATGAATTGTATGCTATAACATTGTTCTTGATAACCGCTTCAGATCCATCTGTTCTAATTCCTCCACCCCCTCCCTGCTCTGATGAGTTGTGGATTATGTAGTTATTCGCAACCACAACATTGTTTCCTATCTGTAATCCACCCCCTGGTCCCATGCTGTAGGTAGAATTGTTCTTAATGATACTATCTTCAATTACCAAGAAACCAGATCCGCATATTCCTGCACCGCTGTATGCACGGCAATCTGCGATTGTACAATGTGATATTCTTGCCTTGGAAGAGGATGAGCTAAAATACATGCCCCCGCCATTCAAAGAGTTTATAGCATATCTAATTGAGCAATGTATGAAGCGTGAAGTATCACTATGTGCTACGCTACTGGTAAATCGGATACCTTGCCATCCTTGACTTGTGTCCTGTGGGTAAAACTTGATTGAGTCAGACTCTGTTCCGATAGCGTTTATTGTGCCCAAAGCTGTTATCATATACGAGCCAGTAAAAACAACGTGTACTCCCGCTTCAATACTAAGTGTCTCAGAACTTGGAACAGTGATATCATTGGATATTAAATACGGGGAGCCCGCAATAGTCCATGTTCCATCTACATTGGAACTCGTTATGATTGTTTCAGCATGCAGTATAGTCATCGCTACCAATATCAGTATTAATCCCAGATACTTTTTCATGTTTTTTCCTCCAACTGATTTCTTAAGTTTCAACTCTTGGGCTAAACTCTACTATTAGTACTTGTCCTTGGGAGGACAGGGATCATTCCCATAGGAATCTTTTAGGCCGATCTTACTGTCCTTCTTTAATCATATTTAGCGTTACTTTTATATCCAGCACTCGTTTTGTTGATGCCAATATATCAATCAAAAGAAAACTCTGCAGAAGAACACCGAATACACGGAGTATCTCAGATAGCAAAGCATATTGCCATGCCTTCAAGAAGTGCGTAAATATATGAACAAACAAGCCCTGATGTAATAAGGTAAAAACAAAGAGTGTCACAAAAACAAATAGTGCAACCATCATATTTTGATATAAGCTCGTTGCATATCTGCTTACTAACCTAACAATCATTTCATAATCTCGTATCTTCGCTTTTGAATTTTTAAGATCTTGGAGCATGGATAGTACACTGGGAAAAACAAGAGCATACAAAGCTACTAAAAGACCGACTATGAATCCACTGGCTTCTCTATACTCGGATGATCCTATAGTGGTTGCAGAGAAGCTTAATAAGTAGCTTATCAATACTGAGATTGCCAGTAAATCAACAATCTCAAGAATCCTAATCACTTTTCTTTTCATTTATCTGTTTCTTGATAGCAATAAACATATCTTCTATGTTACGGAGCTTCTTTGGTAATTCTACGAGAACTGCTTTGAAAGCACTAGTTTTAGTTCTAGTCTCTTGTTTACTTTGCTCGCTTTGCCTTCCCTTGATCTTCCAGTCACCGCTGTATTCGCTTGAATATGCTGCCTGTGCTTTGATCTCCTCATTATTTTCATCTATAATCAGTCCATCATGACCTTTATATCCGACACTCAAGGTGTCGGAGTTTATAGATGCTTTCAGTTTTAGCAAGGCATCAGACAAATCCTCTTCACATGTGAGGAAATTCGGGCGAGTAAAGGTAAACTCAACTTTATCAATGATATTAAAGTAACGGATACTATCCCAAAAACAAGATTCTTCAACTATACAGCTAATGCTAACTAACAGGGGTTTTGCTGCGTTATCCGCTATTTGGCTCAGTTTTCTCTCAATTGTATCACACGTTGTTCCCAGGATATTACGGTTATCCCGTTGAACATAGATTACTTGGTATCCATCTTCAGCTATTGAATAGTAGTAGAGAAATGGGTTATCATCAGCCTCAACAGGTTCAATCTGTGCACCTGTATCCTCGTTCAAGTGAGCTTTAGTGACTTTTCCAATCTGTCCAAAGTAATGAACTCCCTCATTGAATAGCTGTCTAATTTTATATATGGTATTCCCAATAGTCACGTCTTGGGATTTGAAGAACTTCTCACAAAAGAGGTGGTTCTTGTCTTTTTCGCTTAGTTCTCCCGTTGCATGTGTGTTTAGCAACCAATACCTATACTTGTAGAAACAAATCTTACTCGTGGACATTTGGATACCTCTCTTTTAATTTGTGTTCATACACCATTGCTATACTGATCTGTCTGATATGTTCCATAGAATCTCTATACGGTGTTCTGACTTGTCATTGTAATGCTTGATTAGCTTTCGATTGGCTTCCACTAGCCCCGCTTCAAAGTCCATTTGGTTAGCTATGGACTTTTGTACTTCATAATCTGGAAGCGGAATATCTAAATTCATAACATCTGATTGATTGATGCTCGGGTAAGATCCCTTTCCCATTAAAGAGATCATCTGATTAACCATAAAATCTGATAAGAGCATATAGTACAGGAACTTTGGTTGAATCTTCATTCCTGCTCTGATAACAGCAAAACCTGTGGAGACGATAGCTCGTTCCGGAACAGTATCAAAGAAGTAGAAGGCCTTCAGATTGGGCCTGACAGTGGAGATGATAACATCAATAGGTTTGACCACTCTTCTGGCTCTAGACGGAGCTTCACTAACGGGTACCTTATTCAGCTTTGTCAAAGTGTTAGTGGTATTATCTATGGATGCTATGTCAATATATGTAAACCAATCGTTGTATAACTCTGAAGGGTCTTGAGTCTCAGGATTCACAGAACAGATATCTCTTATTTTATAGATACTCCACTCGGGATCAATGTCTATCCGTGGTTTCCAGTTGTCCACGACCTGCTTGGCTCCGTCTATGATCTTCTGGTAGGAATCCAATTCTGCCACTATCTCTTCCTGGACAGAGAGGGGAGGGAGGGGGAATGAGTAATCCTCCAGAACATGCTTTGGCACTCGTTTTTGACCTGCTGATCCTGTCATCTGAGATTGAGTTGACTCCCTGAATTCACTCCTATTCAGAAGATGGTAAAGGAACTTTGGGAGTATCTTATCCCCGCATCTTACAACATGGTATTCTGTTGATCCAAATCCTATCCCATAAGATAGACCAGTTACTATACCAATCTTTCCATTTTCGAAGCACGGAGTAATCTTAGCGAGTAAGATATCATTCTCTTCGAAGTATGTATATCCAGTAATAACTTCAGACAGAGGTCTCTTTTGAACTGGAATCAGGACATTGGCATTAACACTTAAATCGGACATTGGAAGGAAGGACACTAGGCTATTGGGCTCAAGATTACGGATGTGTTTTACTGACGGATTTATCTCAGCTACTTCGGATAGCTTCGCAATTCTATAGCTACTGGATACCATTAGGGGCTTGCAATACCTCTCCCCACTCAGATTGTAGTCCCCAGACTCTGCCAGCTTTGTCTTCTCCACCAGAATTACGTCCTTCTCCGGGAGCTGGAACTCTTTCCCAGTGAGCACAGCCTCTTTGTAAGCCAGGGCTTGGGCAAAGGCAGCGGGGAGATCGTTTTTATCGATGGGACGGCGTTGAGCGCCGAGATCGTAGCCATCGGCATTGACTTTGAGGAAGATGATTTTATCGGTCTTTTTGGCGAGTGATTTATCCAGCCAGAGGATGGAGGTTTTCACCCCTGCATAAGGGTTAAACACGCCACTCGGAAGAGAAATCACGCCCACGAGGTGATTATTTTCCACCAGAGCTTTACGTAATTGTTTATAGGCCTTATCAGATTTGAAGATGATACCTTCGGGCACGATGATCCCGGCTCTGCCGCCCGCGGTGAGATGCTCCATGATATAATCCACAAAGAGCGCTTCGCTTTTATTGGCTTTGATGGTAAACTTGGTGTGGGGTTTGATGCCGCCTTTGGGAGTCATAAAGGGAGGATTTGCCAGGATCACGTTGGCATGCTCTCCCCAGCGGGTCTCGCTGGTAAGAGTATCATATTCATGGATCTGAGGAGTGTTGAAGCCGTGCAGATACATATTGACCAAGGAGAGGCGCACCATATCAAAAGAGATGTCGTAGCCCTGGATGCTCTTGTGCAGATATTCTTTTTGAGCGGGGCTGAGCTTATCGCCCCGGAATTTCTTGCCGTTGACGATCAGTTCGTTGAGGGGGATACCCGTATCTTCAAAAGTGTGGCGATCGGTGGCGGGATCGTAATTTGAGCTGTTGTTTTTCAGGATATGCTTGTAGGCAGAGATTAGAAATCCGGCGGTTCCGCAGGCGGGATCCAGCACCACGTCCTCTTTTTGGGGATCAATCAGCGCCACGATGAAATCTATGATGTGCCGGGGGGTTCTGAACTGACCCGCATCGCCCTGGGAGCCCAGGATGGCCAGCAGATACTCAAAGGCATCGCCCAGCCTTTCGCTGTGGTCGTAGGTAAATTCATCGATGCACTTCAGGAAGAGATTGAGGGTTTCAGGATCTCTGTAGGGCAGGAAGGCATTTTTGAAGATGTCCCGAAAGAGCCGGGGGATGGAGGCGTTTTGGGGGATTTCGGTGAGGGCATTCTGATAGAGCAGCACTCTGCCATCGCCGCTGAGTTTTTTATCCAAGAGCTTGTTCCAGGCATATTGAGCATAGTCTCCGGTGAAGTATTTGGGATTGCCGCCCAGTTCGATGGCTTCCACGTCCATGTCGTACATAAATTTATAGATCAGGGCGATGGTGATCTGTTCCACCTGAGCTTGAGGCACAGGAACTTTGCCCACCAGAATGTCCCGGGCATCGTCAATTTTCTTTTTAGTGAGTGAATCCAGCATTGGGGGCTCCTACATGTATCGGTTCAGGACTACGTAGTCCTTGATGTATTCTGGGATGGCGGTGCGCCAGGTGTCTTTGAGGGCGAGGAAATCCTGCATGGCAATGCTGGGATAGGTATTGAGCTCGGCAAAATCTCTTTTGTCGATGATATCCCGCAGCTTGCCATCGGTGACATAGGCTTTGAAGTAGTATTTCAGAGCCGGGATATTATCTTCGGCCTGGGGACGGCGGATGGAGATGAATTTGTCAAATTCGCTATTGAGCAGCTCGTCTTTGCTCTTGAAGCGGGGAATCAGGCCAAAGGCTTTTTCCACCACTTCCCGGAGGCTGAGCCGGCGATCCAGGCTGATGGATTGGCGCAGCTTTTCCAGAGTGAAGAATTCTTCGGGCTGGTTGATATGCTCCTGATTGATGTAATCCAATACGAAGTCCCATTTGCCATCCTGAACGGCTGCTTTGACCGTGCTGTCGTTCTTGATGGTTTCCTCAAACTTCTGGAAAAACATCCGATCCACCTTCATGCCTTCGGTGGGGAGCTCTTTGACCTCGATCTGAGCCAGGGGATCGGGGCTGAAGATCTCTGCAATGTCTGCGGGATCACCCGGTGGTGGTTCAGTTCCCGGTTTAGGCACTTTGGAGCGGATGATAAGTGGCAGGCTGAGAACCTGATCGTAATTGAACTTCTCTTCAAAGTACTCGCAGACCGCGAAGAAATCGAAGAGCAGGAAGCTGGTCTTGACCTTGCCCTGGTGCTGCGCGCTGAGCTGAGGATCGATGCTGAGCTCGGTGAAGCTGTGCTTGCGGGTGCCTCGGCCTTTGATCTGGATGAAATCCGAAGGTGAATAGATGGGGCGCATCAGGGCGATATTGAGCACATCGGTGCAATCGTAGCCGGTGGTCATCATGCCCACAGTTACGCAGACGCGGGTCTTGGACGTGCGATAGTCCGGCAGGAAGTTTCCCCGGCCGGAGAGGTTGTTATTGGCAAAATTGATGCTCATCTGCTGGGCTGTGGGCACTTGGGAAGTGACCTGCATGGCAAAATCGGAATTGTATTTGCCGGGAAACATCTTATCGGCAATCTGGTTCAGGATTTGGGTGATCTTGGAGGCGTGTTTCTGGCTCACGCAGAAGACGATGGATTTGCCGATCTCGCCGCTGATGGGATCGGTCATGGCGTTTTCCATAAAGGCGCGGCAGACGGTTTTGTTGGTATTTTCAGAGAAGAACTTCTTTTCGAAGTGATGCTCTTCAAAATAGGTGACGTTGTCGTCTCCGGGCTGGCTTTTATCGGTGTAGGCATAGCCCAGATCTGAAAGAAGCTGAGTGGTGACATTGGTGCGGGCATCGATCACGGTGGGATTGATCAGATAGCCATCCTGAACTCCATCCAGCAGAGAGTAGCGAAAGGTGGGAGCTCCGCTTTTGCAGCCGAAGGTTTCGTAGGTATCCAGGAGCAGACGGCGCTCATAATCGCGGGGGCTGTTGCCATCGGGAGTGGCATTTTTGATATAGTCTTTGGGTGTGGCGGTGAGGCCAAGTTTGTAGCCCACAAAGTATTCAAAGACGGCTCGGGCATTGCCTCCGATGGAGCGGTGTGCCTCGTCTGAAATCACCAGATCAAAATCTGTGGGGCTGAAGAGAGTTCTGTATTTATCTCCGGATTGGAGGGATTGGACGGTGGAGATCACGATCTCGGCTTTGCGCCAATCGTCCCGGTTTTCTTTGTAGATCAGGGAGATGAAATCCTTTTGCAGGTATTTCACCATGTTCTTTTGAGCCTGATCCTCGAGCTCCAGGCGGTCCACCAGAAAGAGCACCCGGTGGGCATTGCCGGTCTTGAGAAAGAGCTTCATGATGGCAGCGGAGATCAGGGTCTTGCCGGTGCCGGTGGCCATTTCAAAGAGGAAACGGTTTTGACCGCGGCGGACGGCTTCCTGGATGGATTCCACAGCGCGTACCTGGTAGGGACGCAGCACGGCAAGATTGTGCTTTTTCAGATACTCTGCGCGGCTTTCTTCGTTTTGGAAATCCGGATCGTGGTCGTAGGCATGTTTCTGAGTGGAAGCAATGTAGCCGGAGGTGATGATCTCGGTGGTGAGGGCAGCGGGATTGGGGCGGTAATCCTTGTAGCCTTTCATGGATTCGGGTGAAGGGAACTTTGTGATGATGAAGGGATTACCCTGCTCGGTATCCCAGAAATAGTGCAGATTGCCATTGGAAAGCAGGATAAAACGGCAGTTTTGGCCTCTGGCATAGGCACGGGCCTGTTCTTTGCCCACCAGGGGATCGTGCTTTTCGGATTTGGCTTCCAGAATGATGATGGGATGAGATTGTTCATCCAGGAGCAGGAAGTCTATAAAGCCTTTGGAGCTGGATTCAAAGTCGTTTCCCAAGGCGTCGATAGCTTTGTGGGTGATTTTGGTTTGGCTTTCCAGAAGGATATTGGCTTTGCCGGTTTCATCATCAAAGAATCTCCAGCCGGATTCTTTCAGAAGCTCGTTAATTTTGATCCGGGCTCCGGCTTCTTTGCTCATAGTCTCTTACCTGTGATCCGGAGGAGAGGGTGCTGGGACAGGGGGCAGGAGTAATCCTGCTCCGATAGTGTGCCAGAGCTGTTGCAGTTTAGTTCCGTTTTGCGGAGTGGGGCAAGCCAATTCATCATCTTAAAGGTATCCCTCGTTTTCTTGAGATTATTTTCTGAAGATTCAGTGGCTTAGTTTTTTGTCAATGGTAAATTTGTTTTTCTGGTTTTTTCCGGGGTTAAGGTGACGTGGTGGCGTGGTGACGTGGTGACGTGTTACCCCTCTGGAGCTTGGAGGTGGATTGGGAAATGGTTCCGGGCAGACACATAGGTCTGCCCCTACAGAGGTAGATGGCGCCCCTTTAGGGCTTTTCTCTGGTGGGCTTATTCCCTGGGTCGACGGGCTGCCGCCCATCGCTTGCAGATGAGCGCCCCTTCAGGGCTTGGGATCCGGGGTTAGGGATTCCGGTCGATGGGCTGCCGCCCGTCGCTTGCAGATGATCGCCCCTTCAGGGCTTTCATCCTCCATAACGCCTTGTGGAAAGGCTTTATGGCGGATCGGCGTCCGCCACTACACTCTCTGTGGAATTTCTCTTTTTCTCTTTTCCTCTGTTTTATAAAAAAGTCTTTTCTACTTTGCTCCTTGTGAATAGCATAGTGAAGCCACGAGATGTCACTTCCACTCTCTTGACACTGGTCACTCGTCACTGGACACTCCCAAAAAGCGACAAGATGTCACTTCTACTCTCTGTTCACTAATCAATCAGTTCTGTGGCATCGATGGCGATTTGCAGCTCCTCATTGGTGGGGATCACCAGGATAGTGATGGGAGAATAGGGGCGGGAGATGATACCGGCGGAAGAGCCGATGCTGTGATTGAGCTGCGGATCGATGTGGATGCCCAGGTTTTCCAGACGGCTGCAGATTCTCTGGCGCATCAGGACTCCGTTTTGCCCGATGCCGCCGGTGAAGACAATGAAATCCACCTTGATCAGGTTTGCCACATAAGCGCCGATATAGCGCCGGATGCGGTAGGCATAGGTCTCGAGGGCTTCCTGAGCCACTTCGTTGCCTGCTGCGGCTGCTTCTTCCAGATCACGCAGGTCGCTGGAGATGCCGGAAAGTCCCAGCAGTCCGCTCTTTTTGTTCAGGATATTGTGCAGTTCATGAAAATCGTAGCCCCGTTCTTCCAGATAGAAGATGATGGAGGGATCGAGGTCGCCGCTTCTGGTGCCCATCATCAGGCCTTCCAGGGGTGTGAAACCCATGGAGGTATCGATGGATCTGCCGTTTTGAATGGCGGTGATGGAAGCGCCGTTGCCCAGATGGCAGGTGATCATATTGGTGTTTTCGACCGAGCGTTTCATCATCTCCAGGGCAATACCGTGGACATAGCGGTGGCTGGTGCCGTGGAAGCCATAGCGCCGGATGCGGTATTTTTCATAAAACTCCCGCGGGATGCCATAGAGATAGGCACTGGGCGGCATGGTTTGATGAAAAGCTGTGTCAAAGACCGCCACTTGCTTCACACCAGGGAAGAGCTTGGCGGATTCCGAGATGCCGATCAGATTGGCGGGATTGTGCAGAGGAGCCAGCTCGCAATTGAGCTCGATGGCTTTGAAGACGTCGTCGTCGATCACGACAGAGCTGGAATATTGCTCGCCGCCGTGGACAACGCGGTGCCCGATGGCTTCGATCTCGGAAAGGGATGAGATCAGTCCCAGCATGGGATCCAGGAGGGCGCGGATCATTTCCTGGAAGGCTATGGTGTGATCCGGGATTTCCAGCTCGCGCTTGAGTTTCTTCACCCCAAAGCTTTGAGTGATCTTGCCCGAACAGAGTCCGATCCGTTCGATCAGTCCCTTACCCCGGCTAATACGCTGGGGCATTTGATACAGCTCATATTTCAGAGATGAGCTTCCACAATTGATAACCAGTGTCAGCATGTATATACTCCTCGTGGCATTGCCACTTCCTTTTTTATCCGAAGAAGAAACCTGCCAGCCCCGCTCCCAGCATCAGCAGAACGGGATTGGTCTTGTAGCGCCAATTGATCACCAGCACTACAAAGAAGATCAGGAAACTGAACAGATCGCTCATGGCACCCTGGGCGATCATAAGGGCGGCTGCAGCGATCAGGCCGAGGGCCAGAAGACGCAGCTCTTTGAAGATGGCTTTGAACCAGGCTCTGTCCTTGAGCCTGGCATAACTGATGCTGATGCCCAGCATCACCAATATGGAGGGCGTGATCACCCCCAGAGTGCAGACCAGAGAACCCCAAAAGCCTGCCTGACGATAGCCCACAAAGGTGGCGGCGTTGATAGCTATGGGGCCGGGGGTCATCTGCGAAATGGCTACGATATCCTGAAATTCTGCCTGAGTGAGCCAGTGGTGCTTGAGCACAATCTCCTGCTGGATCATGGCCAGGATGGCATAGCCTCCGCCAAAGCTGAAGAGGCTGATCTTCATGAAAGTGAAGAGCATATCCAGATAGAGCATCTACTGCATTTCCTTCATGAATTTGCGCATTTTGAGGCTGCTCCGGACCACAGCATAGACAATAGTGAGCAGGATCAGGTAGATGGGGCTGATGCCCAGCAGCGCCACCAGAATGGCAACAAGGGCAGGGAACCAGAGATTATAGAGGTTCAGGCCTGCCTTGCGGGACATCTGTGCGATCGGGACAACGATGAGGGCAACCACCGCGGGTTTGAGCCCGTGGAAGATCCGGCGCGTGGGCTCCAGATCGGAGATGGTGCCAAACACGGCGGCAATGATCATGATTACTATAAAGGATGGCAACACAGTGCCCAGGACGCAAACCAGGAGGCCGGGAAGGCGCTGGAAGCGGTAGCCGATATAGACGGAGAAATTCACGGCTATGGGGCCGGGAGCGCTCTGAGCGGCTGCCAGGGCATCCAAAAAGTCCTCGTCGCTGATCCACTTCTGCTTTTCCACCAGTTCACGGCGGATCAGCGGGATCATGGCATAGGCTCCCCCGATCGTGAAAGCTCCGATCTTGAAGAAGATGAGAAAGAGCTTGAGCAGCATCAGAGCTTTTGAGAGTGAGACAAGATAAGTTCTTTGAGCCGGGGCAGGAGCTGAGCTTCGGGGAGCTTGGCGACGATCTCGCCTTTCACAAAGAGGAGGCCTTCGCCACGTCCTCCGGCAATGCCAAAATCTGCTTCGCGGGCTTCTCCGGGACCGTTTACCACGCAGCCCATCACTGCTACTGTGAGCGGGAGATCGCGGAATTCGGCCAATTCACGCTCCACCTCGGTGGCTAGCTGGATCAGGTTTATTCTGGTGCGGCCGCAGGTGGGGCAGGAAACGATGTTCAGGCCTTGGCGCAAGCCCAGGCTTTTCAGGATTTCGCGGGCGACCTTCACTTCCTCGGCGGGATCGGCAGTGAGCGAGACCCGGATGGTATCGCCAATGCCTTCGGAGAGCAGGAATCCCAAGCCCAGGCTGCTTTTCACGGTGCCGGGGAGCAGGGTGCCGGCTTCTGTAACTCCCAGGTGCAGGGGATAGGGGCAGGAGGTGGCCAGGAGGCGATAGCTGGCCAGCATCAGATCCAGATGGGAGGCTTTGACGGAGACCTTGATCTCGTGATAATTCAGCTCTTCCAAAAGCCGGATGTGGCGCAGGGCAGCCTCCACCATGGAGCGTTCTGAGACGCCATAGGCTTGCAGGAGATCCCGGGGGAGGGAGCCGCTGTTGACTCCGATGCGAATGGGGACGAGACGTTCCCGGGCGGCAGCCACGAGGCGTTCCACTCCGGCGCGTTCTCCGATGTTGCCGGGATTGATGCGGAGGCCGTCTATGCCTGCTTCGATGGCAGCCAGAGCCAGTTTGTGATCAAAGTGGATATCCGCAATCAGGGGAACGGGAGAGATCTGCTTCAGTTCTTTGATGGCAGCAGCATCTTCCAGATCCATCACGCTGAAGCGGAGGATTTCACAGCCGGCTTCTGCCAGACTGAGGATCTGAGCGCTGGATCTTTCCAGCTCGGAGGTCTTGACGCTGAGCATGGATTGGATGGAGACCGGGGCGTCACCCCCGATAAAGAGCTTGCCCAAGGCCAGTTTACGGGACTTTCTGCGCTTTATTTCCATGGTGTGGCTAGGATTCGCCTATAGGGTGGACTTGTCAACCGTAAAAACGGCTGTGAAGCTCGGTGAGTGAGCGGCAGAGCGCTTCAATCTGCGCTTCCGTGGTGTTAAAAGAGGTCATGAGGCGCACTTCGTCCCGGGCTTCGTCCCAGGTGTAAAAGTGATAGTGAGCCTGCAAGGGCTCGATCAGGAGCTGGGGCAGGCGCACAAAGACGGCATTGACGGCGGGTTCCTGGGTGATTTCCACAAAGCTGAAGCTTCTCAGGCGCTCTGCCATGTACTGAGCCATGCGGTTGGCAGCCAGGGCATTGGTGCGCCAGAGCTCGTCTTTCAGATAGGCTTCAAACTGGGCAGAGACAAAGCGCTGCTTGGACAAGAGGTGGCTGGCTTGTTTGCGGTAAAAACGGAAGTCTTCTGTGAGATCGGGACGGTAGCTGATGATCATTTCGCCAAAGAGCAGGCCGTTTTTGGTGCCGCCAAAGCTCAGGACATCGACGCCGGTGTCTTTGCAGAGTTCTTTCAAGCTCAGCTTCAGAGCTGCGGCGGCGTTGGCGAGCCGGGCACCGTCCAGATGCAGATACATACCCCGGGAGTGGGCAAAATCTGCCAGAGCTTTGATCTCACCGGGGCTGTAGAGAGTGCCATATTCGGTGCTTTGGGTGATGGAGATCACGTTGATCTGAGAATGATGCTGATCCCGGTTGCCGATCAGGCGGGGCTCGATCATCCGGGGATGAAGCTTGCCATCGGGGCTATCGATCACCACCAGCCGGGCTTGAGTGGTCTTTTGCACGGCTCCGCATTCATCGACGTTGATATGGGCGGTATTGGCACAAGCAATGGCGTTGAAGGAGCGGGTGAGACACTGCAGTGCCAGGACGTTTGCCCCGGTGCCGGTGATCACGGGATAGACTTCGCAATCTCCGCCGAAGGTTTCTCTGAGGTTCTGCAGCACTTTTTCGGTGAGGGGATCGTCTCCATAGGCGGGGCAATAGCCGGTGTTGGCCAGCTCCAAAGCCTTGAAGACGGCGGGATGCACTCCGGAATGGTTGTCGCTGCCAAAGCTGATCTCGAACATTGTGTTACTCCAGTGGTTTTTCTTCTGGAACCCAGTCTGCTATTGCAGGGAGAAACGTCAATCTATAAGTTTTGACGTGGTGACGTGGTGGAGTGGTGGCGTGGTGGAGTGGTGGAGTGGTGGAGTGGGGACGTGGGGACTATAGAATAGCGCTCCTCCGGAGCTTGCGGGCAGACACGCAGGTCTGCCCCTAC